>JAGPKW010000002.1 GCA_018053685.1 Patescibacteria group bacterium | reverse complement strand
TTGTTGGTAAATACCCTGATTATAAACAAATAATTCCAGAAAAATATAAAACCATGTTTACTATTGATAGATTAGAGTTTATAAACATAATTAAAAACGTTGGGTTGTTTACTGATAAAAATATCAATGATATAAAACTTGAAGTTAAGGGTAAGACGGTTTCAATACAATCAAAAAGTAGTGAAGCCGGAGAGAATCTTGTTCAGATCGAAGCTGAAACAACAGGCGACGACAACAGGATTATTTTTAATTATCAATATCTACTAGATGGTCTAAATAATATTAATGGTGATAAAGTAGAAATATCTTTTTTTGACGAGAACAATCCAGCAGTTATTCAATCTATAGATACTAAAGAGAAAGATATCTATAAATATATATTAATGCCAATAAGAGAATAACGTTAGTTTACTTGGATATTTAATATATTGGACATCATGGTTTCATTATTATTTTTTTGTATTTCTGCATAAACCTTATATATAGAGCTAGGTATTTGAGGATTTAAGAATACTTTTATTATGTTTGTATCAGGATCTGTTATTTGTGAT
Source organism: Patescibacteria group bacterium (assembly GCA_018053685.1). Classification (GTDB taxonomy): domain Bacteria; phylum Patescibacteriota; class Patescibacteriia; order JAGPKW01; family JAGPKW01; genus JAGPKW01. The sequence goes on along the minus strand of JAGPKW010000002.1, from coordinate 21,593 downwards.
AATAAATATTTATTGCCACCTACTTCATAAAAAATTCTAATTGTATTTATAAGATTTATATTACTAATAAACAAATTAAGAGGAATTGTATCTTTTAAATTGTATATAGTTTTATCTGATGATAGATTTACTGATAAACCAGATGTTATTTGTGTAAACTTTATACTATCAGATTTTGTATTTAAAAATTGGTCAAAAACCCTTACTTCCAATATGTGTTCGCCACTATCTATATTTAATAGGCTTATTGTATTTTCATCAAACGGCTCTGTTGTTTTTGACAATAATAAAATTCCATCGACTAAATAATTTACTTTTACTATTTGATTTGTTGTTGTATATGCTATTTTTACTGTTATTTGATTTGATGTATTTTGTATATTATTCTCTGGAGAAATTATTTTTACGCTAGTTATTGCATCTTGCGTGTGCGTTGTATCAATTTCTGTCGGGATTTTATCTATTATACAATCTTTAATATCTAACCCTTCATTCCCAGTCTGTTTTAGAAGATTGTTTATAAAATCAGTGTCTTCCTGTGTCTTATTTTGCTTATTAATTAAATTATTAAACCAGGTTTTTACTCCCTCTTCCCATGTTGGATATTCAGGATCATTCGGACTCTCTATTACTTCTTTTGATAGATCATTTTTATCAATATAATGTAATATACTATGTAAATCTATATATTGTCTTTCTTTTATTAATTCTTGAGGAGTAAAATCAGAGGCTAGTTTTCCTGATAAAGAATCTATTTTTACTATTTTTGTATTTATCCACGAACCATTTAGCATCATATTTTTTTTATTTTCATATTTTGGCTGTTCAAAAGTCTCTTGTTTATCATTTTTTGTAGAGTATTCCATATATTCTTGCCAAAGTGGTGCACTCAACATTGATGCAGATGCTTTATTCATCTCTTTATTATCATTGTTTCCTACCCAAACAGCTGTAACTATATTTGGTGTATATCCTATTGTCCATGTATCTTTATAATCATTTGTTGTTCCTGTTTTAGCTGCAACTTGTCTATTTTTTAATGTTAAATTATTTTTTGCACCAAATATAAAAGCCCTGGAATCATTATCTGATAATATGCTATTTATTTCATTTGCAATGTTTTTATCTAAAACTCTTGTCCCTTGTTCTATTGCTGTATTATCTTCTAAAATTTTATTATTTTCATCTTTTACTAGTAGTATAGATTTTAAATTTCTTTTTACTCCAGCGTTTGCAAATACACTAAATGCTTGTACGTGGTCTATCATTGGAGCTTCTATTGTGCCTAGAGCTAATGTTAGTCCGTATTGATCTTTGTCTTTTAGACTTATTGTAGAATATCCTAATGATTGTGCTAATTTTATGACATTATCTATTCCGGTTAGGTATAAGGTTTTGACAGCTGGTATGTTTAAAGAACCTGCTAGAGCTTTTCGCATTGATACTGGGCCATATTCTTTTAATGTGTAATTTTTAGGTTCATACCCATTGAAATTAGTTATAGCATCAAACAAAACAGTATCTGGAGTAAATCCTTTTTGGAATGCTGCTACATATACTACAGGCTTAAATGATGATCCTAATTGTCTTTTGTTAATAGTGACATTGAATGCTCCAAAATCTTTATTATAATAATCTTTCGAGCCGACCATTGCCTCTATTTCTCCAGTTTTAGTATTTATTGAAAGCAAAGCTGCATTGTTAGCATTATATTTTTTTTCTAGAGATGAAGCATTTGATGATATTATCTCCTCTGCCTTTTTCTGTTTATCATAGTCTAGTGTTGTTATGACCGTTAATCCCCCTTCTTCTACTACTTGTTCACCATATTTTTCTTCCAGTTGTTGTTTTATATACATTACAAAGTGTGGAGCTAACATTGTTTCATTTCTTGGTTTTATCTCTGATATGATATTGTAATTTATTGCTTTATTATATTCTTCCTCTGTTATATATCCATTAGCTTTCATCTGCCCTAATACATATTTATATCTCCATGCTAAGTTTTCATTATTTTCTTTATATGGGGATAGCGTTGTTGGTGCTTGTGGCAATGCTGCAAGCAATGCACTTTCTTCTATTGTCAAGTCTTTTGCTTTTTTACCAAAAAATGTTTCAGATGCTGCTTCTATTCCATAAACAACAGAACCATAAGGTATTTCATTTAGATACATTTTTAGTATTTCATCTTTACTGAACCTTTGTTCTATTTTATATGTTAAAATCCATTCTTTTATCTTTCTCTCTATTGTTTTCTCGTTTGTTAGAATAGCATTCTTAACTAATTGCTGAGTTAATGTTGATCCGCTTTGTGATGGTTTGCCTAAAATATATGTTTTAAATAATCCTCTTAAAATGCCTTTAAAATCTAAGCCTTTATGCTTATAGAAATTCTTATCTTCTGCAGATAATGTTGCATTTATTAGATTTTTTGATATATTATCCAATTCAACAATTGTTCTTTTTTCGTTACCATGAACTTCATATAAAAGAACCTCTCCTGTTTTATCATATATTTTCGTGCTTTGTGGGATAGACCTTTCTATTAATTTATTTGGGTCTGGTAAATCTTTACTGTATTTTGTTAATAATATAGCGAAAGCAAATATTCCAATAATTATTATAGACAAAATAGCTATAACTATAATTGATATTATATTTTTTAACTTAGTTTTCTTTTTTTTCATTTTGTAAAAACCTTATTATGCTAGTTAAAATATATCAGAAAAAACCTTAAAAGTAAACATAATAAATTGAAATTTATTTTTATTTTTGGTAAATTATTAGTATTAATATTTAATTTATTTTATGAAAATAGATACAAATCCAGAAAGGATAGAGGATTTTTTAACTAGAGGCGTGTCTGCTCTATATCCATCAAAAGAATTTATTAAAGATTTAATGTTGTCAGGGAAACAACTTTCTATGTATATAGGCGTTGATCCTACTGGTCCAACCTTACATATAGGGCATATGATTTCTCTTATGAAGTTATCAGAATTCCAAAAGATGGGTCATAAGGTTATATTTTTGATAGGTTCTTTTACTGGCATGATAGGAGATCCTACTGGTAGAAATTCTATAAGGAAACAATTAACAAGGGAAGAAGTTTTAAAAAATTGTGAGAAATATAAAGAGCAAGCATCTATTTTCTTAAATTTTGAAGGCGATAATCCAGTAGAATTAAGATATAATAGTGAGTGGCATGATAAATTGACATTTAGAGATGTCATTAATATAGCATCTCATTTTACGGTTTCTCAGATGCTAGAAAGAGACATGTTCCAAGAGAGAATAAAAAATAATCAGCCAATAGGATTGCATGAATTTTTATACCCATTAATGCAGGGATATGATAGTGTTGTGCTTGGAGTTGATGGAGAGATAGGAGGTAATGATCAGATATTCAATATGCTTTGTGGCAGAACATTAATGAAAGATTTAAAAAACAGAGAGAAATTTGTTGTTGCTATGAAATTATTAATAGATCCAAGCGGTAAGAAGATGGGTAAGAGCGAGGGTAATATGATTTCATTGATTGGCAGCTCTAAAGATATGTTTGGTAAGGTAATGTCATGGCCAGATGAGATGATATATCCAGGTTTTGAATTATGTACACAAATTTCGACTAAAGATTTGAGTATTATAGAAGATAAAATAAAAAGCAATGAGAATCCAAGAGATTTAAAATTGCAATTAGCTTATGAGATAGTTAAAATATATTTTGGAGAGGAAATTGCAAAGCAGGAAATGGATAATTTTATATCTCAATTTAGTAATAAAGACCTACCCAATAATATGGAAGATGTGGAAATAGACAAAAGGTTTAAAAATGCTACAGAAGTAATTTCTACTGCATTTAATATAAGTAAGACAAGTGCTAGAAAGATGATAGAACAAGGAGCTGTCAAGATCTATTATAACGGAGAGATGAAAAAAATTATTGAACCTAATAAAAATGTTGAGATAAATAATGATATGGTTTTGCAATTAGGCAAATTAAAATATAAAAGAATAAAGGTTAAAAATGTTTAGAAGACGCAGACAAGAAAATTTTTGTGGTTTTGATGACATCAATCATAAGAGCTTATATAGAAGGCATCTTAATTTAAAAAATACAAAAAACCATTTATTTAGGAATAAACATTATGTAAAGGATGCATGTGTTTATAATAAAATTTTTGATAGATATGATTTTTATAATAAAGTTAGTAATAGGATGTATGAGATAACTGAGATGTATAGGAAGCAGAACATAAACAATGGTGTTGATTTTTTAATGAAGAAATATGAAGAGAAAATGAATAATATAATATTTTGTAGTAAAAACGGTTCAAGGGTCCAATTATCTTTAAGAATTGTCTGGAACTTTGTCTTTCTTAAAGAATATTTTATATTTGGTATTAGCATTTTAAAGAATAAACTAATCAATGGATTTAGAAAAGGAATTAGAACTAACTAAAAATGGATATAAATATATATTCGGAATAGATGAGGTTGGTAGAGGTCCTGTTGCCGGACCTATTGTTGTATGTTTTTATTGTTTTAACCAAAAAAATGATATAATTAAAGATGTAAATGATTCTAAAAAGATTTCAGAGAGGAAAAGAAATTTAATAGTAGAGGATATAAAAAATGTATCTTATGATTATTCAATAGGATCCTCTAGTAATATAGAAATAGATAGATATGGAATTATAGAAGCAAACAGATTGGCGATAGAAAGAGCATATAATAGATTAAACATTAAGCCAGATTATTTAATATTTGATTATACAACATGCGATGTTGATTTCTTAAATATTAAATATGAGAAAATAAAAAAGGGTGATGGTTTAGTTTATAGCATAGCTTCTGCATCTATTATTGCAAAAGTATTTAGGGATAATTTAATGATGAATATTTCTAGATTTTTCCCAGAATATAAATTCTATAAGAATAAGGGTTATGGAACAAAAGAGCATATAGATGCTATAAATAAAAATAATATATCAAGCTTTCATAGGAAAAGCTTTTGTAATAATTTTAATAAAAATTAATTTAAATATATGGATGGTCAAATAGACTTAAATTTAATTATAGAAAGAGCTGGTGTAAAACCAGGTATGACTGTTGCTGAGTTTGGGTGTGGTAATGGTTATTTATCTAGATTGCTTGCACGAACAGTAACTAACTCTGGTATTGTTTATGCAGTCGATGTTATGAAAGAATCTTTAGAAAATTTAAACAAACTTTGTAATTTGGAAGGTATACAAAATGTAAAGACCATTTGGTCTGATTTAGAAATATATGGAGCCACTAATATTGCAGATGAGATTGTTGATATTGGGTTTATTATTAATACATTTTTTCAGACAAACAAAGAAAAAGATTTTTTAGAAGAAGTTATCAGAATGATTAAATCAGGAGGTAAAATTATTGTTGTTGATTGGTTAGATGAGGCTGTTTCTATAATTGCTCCTAAAAAAGAAGACAGGACTGGTGTTGAAAAATTAAAAAAGATATGTAGTAATTTCAAGAATATAAAAATAGAAGAAATTTTTTCTGTTGGAAAAGACCATTATGGTGCTATTATAGTAAAGAATAAATAAGAATTAATAGAGTAATGTATGATTTATATTATCGGACATAAGAATCCAGATACTGATTCAGTTGTTTCAGCTATTTGTTACGCTAAGTATTTAGGTAAAAATTATATACCAGCAGTTCTTGGGGGGCTAAATAGTGAAACTAAATTTGTATTAAATAAATTTAATATACAAGAGCCAATATTATTAACAAAATTAAATAGAAATGACAAAGTAATATTGGTTGATCATAACGAAAAATTACAGAGTATTGATAATTTACAAAATTTTCAAATATTAGAAATATTAGATCATCATAAAATTAATATATCTTTATCAAATCCAATAGCAATAACTACAAAACCATATGGTAGTGTTGCTTCTATTGTGTGTGAAAAATTTTTAGAATCAAAAAAAGAAGTAAATCAAAAGATTGCTGGTTTGTTATTATCAGCTATATTGTCTGATACTGTTATTTTTGAATCTCCTACAACAACCGAGCTTGATAAAAAATTTGCTTCCATGCTGTCAAAAGTTGTTGGTATTAAAGACGTTAAAAAATATGGTATGGAAATGTTTAAACAGAGGAATGATTTATTGGAAAAGAGTGCTACAGATATCATTTATAGCTCATTTAAGGAATTTAATTTTTCTGGTAAAAAAATTGGTATAGGGCAAGTAGAATTAATAGATTCAAAAGAGCTTTTATGTAGGAAAAAAGAAATTATATTGGAAATGAGAAAAATACTTGCAGAAATGGGTTTATTTTCTTTTATATTTATGGTAACCGACATAACAAAAGAAGGAACATTCTTTTGGGTTACTGGACATAGAAAAATGATTTATAATATTTTAAAAATCAATAAAGATAAAAATTATAAACAAGGAATTTTATCCAGAAAAAAACAAGTAGTGCCTAGATTAGAAGAAAAATTAACATCAAAACATCATGAAAAAAATTAGAAAAGCTGTTATTCCAGCTGCTGGATATGGAACGCGTTTATTGCCAGAAACAAAAGCTGTTCCAAAGGAAATGCTTCCAATAATAGATAAACCCATTATTCAATATATTATAGAAGAACTTGTAGATGCTGGCATTGAGCAAATAATAATTGTAACAGGTTTTTATAAACGAGCTATAGAAGATCATTTTGATAGACATTTGGAACTAGAAAGAAAATTAGAAGAAGCTAAAAAGTATAAAGAGTTAGAAGAAATAAAAAGAATTGCTTCTATGGCCGAATTTGTGTATGTAAGGCAAAAAGAAGCAAGAGGAAATGGAGATGCAATTCTTACTGCTAAAAATATTATAGGGGATGAGCCATTTATTGTTTGCTGGGGTGATGATTTTATATTATCCAAAACAAAAAGTAGAGCTAAACAGCTTATAGAATCTTATGAAAAATATAATTCTATAATACTTGGATCTATTGAAGCTGATAAACCAGAAGATGCTAATAAGTTTGCATTTATAGATGGCAATGAAGTAGGGAATGGATTATATAAAATAAATAGAATTATAGAAAAACCTGGTATTGAAAATAAACCATCAAATATAGCTTGTGTATCTGGGTCTGTATTAATTCCTGAAATATTTGAAGCTTTAGAAAGTGTTGAAGTGGGGGCTGGTAAGGAACTAGTATATGTTGATGGGGTAAATGTTATAATGGACAGAGGTATAGATGTATATGCAAAGAAAATAGAAAATGGTAAATATTATGATTGTGGTAATATTTTAGAGTATTTAAAAACAAATGTTGAATTAGCTATAGATAGAGATGATATTGGTCAAGATTTTAAAAAATATTTAGCTGAGCTATTAAAAAATTATTGATTTAATATATTATCATCTATTTTTTCATCTATTGTTGTATTAATGGTCTCAATATCTATATTATTATTGTTTACTTTTTCATTTTCATCTTGAACTATGTTTATTTTATATCCTGTTAATTTGGATGCTAATCTTACATTTTGTCCTTTTTTACCGATTGCTAAAGAGAATTGATCTTTATCTACTAATACATCTGCTTCTTTTTTATCTTCGTTTATTTTAATGTCTTTTATATTAGCTGGTGCTAAACTGTTTATAATGTATTGAGTGATATCTTTATTGTATTCTACAATATCTAATTTTTCTTCTCCTATTTCATTGATTATAGCATTAATTCTTGTGCCTCTTTGCCCAATACAAGATCCTACTGGGTCTATATTATCTTGTGTTGTGTATACTGCAACTTTTGATCTTGATCCTGGTTCTCTTGCTATATTTTTTATAATAACAACCCCCTCATTTATTTCTGGGATTTCAAGCATAAATAGATGTTTTAAAAATTCTGTGTTAGATCTTGATAAAAGTATTTGTATTCCTCTTTGGCTTTCTTCTATTGCTTTTATATAACATTTTATTCTATTTCCAACTATATAGCTTTCACCTGGTATCTGATCATCTTTTCCTAAAATACCAGTGCCTCTTCCTAAATTTACAAATACAATATTATTCTCTACTTTTTGTATTGTCCCAGTAGCTATTGTCTTTTCTTTGTCCTTGAACTCACTTAATACCGCTTCTTTTTCAGCTTCTTTAATTTTTTGTATTATGACTTGTTTTGCTGTTTGTGCTGCAACTCTACCAAAATTTGATGGTGGTTCAAGATCCGTATTAATGGTGTCGCCAATTGCTGCATCTTTTTTTATTTTTTTTGCATCTTTAAGCATTATTTGTGTTCTTGGATTAAATCTTATATTCTCTTCATCTGGAATATTCTGATCTTGAATAACATTACCTTCTTCATCTAATTCATAATTATCGCATACAGTTTTAGAATCCCATACTTTTATTTCGTTTGTCTCAATATTAAAATCAACTTTAACATTTAAATTTTTGTCTTTGTCATAATCTTTCCTATATGCTGCTGCTAGTGCTTGATTTATAGCATCTGTTATTTTGTTAAAATCAATATGTTTTTCCTCGCATATTGATTCTATTGCGTCTTTTATTTCATTAGACATATATTTTGCTTATTGTTTAAAAAAGAAAATCAATCTTTTGGATTGATGTTCATTTATATATTATCATAATTTATGTATAATTACAATATGTATAAATTTAATGCTAAAAAAATCCCAAATAGTCCTGGTGTATATTTATTTAAGGATAAAAACTCTAATGTTATTTATGTTGGAAAAGCTAAAAATTTAAAGCATAGAGTTTCTAGTTATTTTATAAAAAACAATGACAGGCTTTATAAAAAACATTTAATAGTAGATAGTATTTGTGATATAGAAACTATTGTTACAAGTTCAGAAAGGGAAGCATTGATATTAGAATCTAATTTAATAAAAAAATATAAACCAAAATATAACGTATTGCTAAAAGATAATAGTGAATATTGTTTTTTGAAAATAAATTTAAGTGACATGTTATATATTCCAGAGATAGATATTGTTAGAAGAAAAACAGAAAATGATATATTGAATAATAAAAATAAGAAAAAAGATGTTATATATTTTGGGCCATATACATCTAAAAAAGATTTAGTAGATTTATTAAAAGTTATATCTAAAATATTACCATATCAGTGTCTAAAAGTTAAAAAAATAAATAAAATATATAAAAAAGATAAAAATAAGAAAATCGTTTTATCCCCATGTTTTAATTATCATATTAAAAGATGTGCTGGAATATGTTGTGGTGAAATAACAAATATAGAATATAGAGAAATAATAAACAATATAATAAGTTTTTTTTCTGGAGATATTAAACAATTGAGTGAATATTTAAATTCTAAGATGTTAGAATGTTCTAATAATAAAAATTATGAACAAGCTTTAAAATATAGAGATAAAATTAAACTATTAAATGAAGTTGTGAATAAACAAAGCGTTAGGAATATCTCAAACAATGATTTAGATATATTAAGTATTTATTTATATAATAAATTAGCAATTATAAATATATTTAGTATTGTTAAAGGAGTATTATTAAATAAAAAGAATTTTGTAATACAAACTAATAATTTTATTGAATGGTATGATAATATTGATGATGATAAATATAAACAGGATATAATCACTGAGTTTATTAAACAAAATTATTCTAATTTTTTTGAGACTAATAAAACAATAGTTGTATATGATGATAAGTATATAGATAAAAAACAATTTAATGTATTAGGTATTAATATTAGAAAGTATAGAGTTGGCACAGAAAAAAAATTAATTGATATGGGAGAAAAAAATTGTGAAGCATATATTAATAAAGAGCAAATAAATTTTAGTGTATTAGAAAAAATACAGAAAAAACTTAATCTAAATAAAGTTCCAAAGAGAATAGAATGTTTTGATATATCAAACATACAAGGTCAATATGCTGTTGGGTCAATGTCTGTATTTATTGATGGTTTTCCTGCAAAAGAGTGTTATAGAAAATTTAAAATAAAAATAAAAAATGAACCAAATGATCCATTAATGATGAAAGAAGTATTAAGTAGGAGACTTTCTGATAAAAATTTAAATGATTGGGGAGTTCCTGATTTAATAGTATTAGATGGTGGTATAACACAACTTGGTGCTGTTTTAAGTCTTGGAGAAAAATATAAAATATTATCGAAAATAAAAATTGTATCCTTAGCAAAAAAGGAAGAAGAAATTTTTTATGTTGATAATGGAGATATTAAAAAAGTTTCTGGAAAGGATTTATATATATTAAGACAGATAAGAGATGAGGCTCACAGATTTGGTATAGGATATTTTAGAAGTAGATATAAAAAGCAATTTGAAATAAAATAAAAAATCCGATTGTCGGATTTATTTATTTTTATGAGCACGAATCAAGCTTAGATATATATTATGTATTTTTATCATGTATGTAAATATGATGAAAATTTTGCTGTTATTGGTAAAAATATATATTTTATTAACAGCTATAGAATAGGTTTGATATAATAAGGATTAAAATAGATCTAAATTTTATAATATTTATTTTCTCTATTATTAGCACAAAATATTAAAAAATTATAGACTTTTTGCTAAAATAATGTTAAATATATAAATATATATTTAAAGTATTTTTAATGAATATTTCAAAATATAAGATAAGAAATTTTCTCTTAAAAAGACTACTTAGCCTTTTTAATTTTCTATTGGATATAAAAAATATTTTAAAAGTAATATTTGTAGATTTTTTATATTATAAAATAATATTTAAATGGGTTCTTGTTCCTTTATATACTGTATATAGGAGAGTTATAAGAGATATAGAAACTAATAATAATATTAGATATGGAACTTTTGGGAGAATTTTTGCTGTTTTGCTAAGTAAGAGAGCTGTTACTTTTTATATTATTTCCCTTTTTTTCTTTATAGTATTTTTTGATAACATTAAAGTTTATAGTATTTATGACAGGGAGCTAAAAATAGACAATAGTGTATTTTTTCAATTAGCAGGTATAGATAGTAGAGATGATTATGTTGTTATAGATGATCGTAGTGCAATTAAGAATCAAGACAATAATACAGGATATTTATCAGCGAAAGATTATATTGTTAATTCTGCTACTTCTGATTATGTTATAGATGATCCAGAAGATATAACATATTTTGCTTTTAATTATTCTTCTGTTGCAAAACCCATGATGCTTGATTTATTTGAACATAGAAATGAAATTATACAAGAAGAAAAAGAAGAGCAACAATATAAAAGTAAATTTATATACGTTGTGCAGAGTGGGGATAGTATAAGTAGTATTGCTAAAAAGTTTGGTATTAGCAAAGAAACAATATTGTGGGAGAACAAACTTACAGAAAAAAGTGTTTTAAGAGTTGGGTCTAGATTAACTATATTACCAGTTACTGGTATAACTTATAAAGTTGAATATGGAGATAACTTGTCTCAAATAAGTAAAAAATATAAAGTATCAATAGCTGATATAAAGAAGTATAATAATATTGATAGAGATCTTCTTAAGTTGGGACAGACTCTAATAATTCCTACAACAAATATTCCTACATATAGTCCTTATGTTGCCCAGGGAGGTTCTAATACTGCTCAGAACATTATAGGAAAAATATCGTCTAAGGTCTCCCAGGTCCAAGGATCTAATGGTCAAAAGGCTCATTTATTTCCTTATGGACAATGTACCTGGTATGTTGCAACAAAGAGATTTATTCCATGGGGTGGAGATGCTAAACAATGGCTTAAGAATGCCCAGCAGTATGGTTATACTGTTGGTCAAGTACCAGCTGTTGGCGCCATCGTTTCTACAAAGGAAAATTCTATATATGGTCATGTGGCTTATGTCGAAGAAGTTGGGGATGATTATATTGTTATTTCAGAGATGAATTATAAAGGGCTTGGCATAAAGAGTACAAGAAAACTAGATATCAATGACTGGAGAATTTTAGGATATATATATTAATAGTTGAAAAAATATAAAAAATTTGATAATATTTAAAAGTTATAGGTTCCTAGCTCAATTGGTAGAGCAGCGGCCTCTTAAGCCGTTGGTTGTGGGTTCGAGTCCCATGGGGCCTACCAGAAGCCATTAATTTATATAATGGATTTATTAGAACAAACAGTAAATCTTTGTAAATTATATAATATTGTTCCAAATAAAGTTTTGGGACAAAATTTTTTAATAGACGAAAATGTACTTAATAATATAGTTTATGAAGCATATAAATTAAAAAGTAAGAATATATTAGAAATAGGCGGGGGCTTTGGATTTTTAACTAATAAGTTATTGGATGTAGCTGAAAAAGTTGTAGTAATAGAAAAAGATGAGAAGTTGTTTAACGGATTACAAAAGATAGAAAAAATTAGTAATAATAAATTGAAGGTTATATTAGGTGATGTTTTGAATTTGTTTAATAGAAACTTTGATATGTATAGTTCTCTAAAAAGTTTTTTTAATAGCAAGGAGTACTCTGTCGTTGCGAATATACCATATAATATAACATCAATATTATTAAGAAAATTGCTTGAAGAAAAAGAATATTATCCTAAAAATTTAATATTAATGGTTCAAGAAGAAGTAGGACATAGAATTTGTGAGGTAAATAATAATAGAAGTATACTGAGTGTGATGACTAACTTCTATTGTAAATCTAATATTTTATTTTATGTTAAAAGGCAATCTTTTTATCCAGTGCCAGATGTAGATTCTGTTGTTATAAAATTGGAGAGAATAGATGATAACTTAAATAGGGTTGGCATCAATAATTTAGAGAGTTTTTTTAAATTTGTTAAAGCCGGCTTTTCTAACAGAAGAAAAATGTTATATCACAATATATCGTCTGTCTATAGATTAGATATAGACTATGTTAAGGGCATTTTAGAGAAAAATAATTTGAATATAAAAATTAGAGCCCAAGATTTAACTGTTAATGATTGGATTTTATTGTGGTATAATATTAATTATGAAAAATAATATATTTAAAAAATTTAATGAGAATGAAGATTTTAGAAATAAAGTTATTTTAGGTGTTGTCATTATTATAGGCATTGGTGCACTTGTTTTTAATTTCAAGAATTTAAATAATATTATGGCTAATTCTTTAAAAGATAAAGATAAAGAGTCACTTGAAAAAATGTATAGTATTTATGATGAACTAAAGAATAGTGGCAAACTTGTTGATGATACTAACAGTGTGGTAACTGATAATTCGTCTAATAATACTAATACAAATAATATTGCTATACAAAATGATGGTAAAGATACTGATGGAGATGGAATTAGCGATTATGATGAGGTGAATATATTTGGAACGTCAATGTATCTAAAAGATTCTGATGGGGATGGTATAACAGATGACCAAGAGATAAAAAATGGTACAGACCCAAATTGTGCAGAAGGAACTAGTTGTAATGTTATGACAGCGACAAATGTTACACATAGTAATTTTAGCTATGGGTATGGAGTGTCCAGTTTGGATCTAAATTCTTTAGATATAAGCAAAATAAGAGAAGAATTGAAGAAAATGGTTCCTGATAATATAAAGGAAATGATAGATACAATGACAGATGATCAAGTTAAAACATTAATGCAACAATTGTATGATACCCAGATGGCATATGGTAACAATAGCGCTATAGTTAATAATTCTACAGATTATATAAATGAATTAAAAAGTAAGTTGCCAGAATTTACCCCTCAGCAGATATCTATGATGAAAGATATGGATGAATCAGAGATAGTGGATATATTAGTTGAGTCTGGGATTGTTGATAGAGCATTCTTATCTCAATTTAAATTAGGAGAGATAAAAGATACTGTTTTGGGTGATAACTAAAATTGTGCTTTTAATTTGTGGAAAAAGTAGAATATCTATATTATTAATAAATGTGATATAATATAATTAATATATATAAAATAAATACTGAAAGATGAGGCAATTTAAGATTGATAAAAAGATTATAGAACAAAAAATAATAGCTTCCTTTTTTATTTTGACGATATTATTTTCATCTCTTTTTTATGTTAAGCCAGCTTATGCATTTATGGATTTAAATCAGTTAGCAGCGAATGTTTATAATTGGGCAGTTGATGTTATAACTGCAATAGATAAGGTTACTGGAGGAGTTGCAAAAGCAGCTTTGTCTACAGCATTAGTTAAATTTGCCCAAGATTTAGGAAATCAGGTTGTAAATAGTATTGCTACTGGGAATGCTGGGCAAGAACCTTTATATTTTAATTTTTCATTAGAAGATACGGTTAAAGCCGCAGTTGATAATGCAGTTGGTTATTATTTAGATGATTATATTGCAAAAAATAATGTTGATTTATGTAAGCCAATAGGTGTAACTGAGATTAATTGGAAATTTAAATTAATGCTAAATATCATTCCAGATTTGAAATATCCAGAAGTACAGGCCACTCAATATAAATGTACTGTCTCTAAGTTCGTTAATAATGTGAAGACAAGCATAAATAATATAATGCTATCAATTCAAAGATCTTTTGGCAAAGAATGTTTTTCTGAATTCGAAAGTAGTGACATATGTGGAGTAGTGCATACAGCGATTGCATCAGTAACCGCTTTTGATATTAACAGTTTGAAAAATGTTTATGGATATGATAGTTCACCTACGTTTTGTAAAAATGCTACATACTATTTAAAAAGCGGAGTATCATCTAGTAATTTTTTTAAAGCAGCAGCTAATATAACATTAAATTCTATGTGTGGAACTCAGGTTAGTGTTGGTGGAATTTCTGTTGTTGGAGGTATAAATAAGAATCTAGTTGATGATAATATTTGGACAACTAATAAAAGTGAATGTTTAAAAAGGAGCTCCTCTGGAGTTTTTGATATAGATCCAACAAAAATAGCTGCTGATGTTTTTAATTTAAGCGATACTAGCTGTTTAGTTTCCTTTAATTATTGTAAGTTTGATAACAATGGGAGTCCTGTTTTTGATAGAGCTAAACAGAAAAAATTTATAGATCAGTATAATAATTGTTATAGAACAAAGGTTAAAGAAGCACTTGGAAGTTTAATAGAAGTTGGTCCAGCTTTGCCGGTTGATAAAGTAATTCAGCAGGATATTAAAAATAAATGTAGTGAGATGATGTCTTATTTACAATCTAATACATCCAACGAAGAAGAAGTTGATTTAATTAAAAGAGCTATAGTATCTGAACAGGGTAATGATTTTGCTTTTTTTATAACAAAAAAAATTAGCCCAGATGTTTATGCTAATTATACTTCTATACAGAGCGTATTGATAAATAGTGGTGAAGAACAAATTGTTAGTTCTAGTTATGGTGATTTAAAAGAAGATTTTCCATTTTTAACCAAGATAGTATTTTATAAACCTAAGAGCTACACTGATTTTGAGAATCAAATAGGGAAGAGTAGCTTATCATACCCATCTGTAAATAAAACAGCTTCTTCATATGATATTTTATATTTTAAAGATGCTACTGATGAGTATTTTTATTATCAAGATGCAGGAAAACTTCATAAAATAAACTTAATAGATCAAGACGCATATAATAAATATAAGGATATTGATTATGAAAGTATTAGAGAATATATGGAAAATACTTGTGTATCATTAAATACTATGAATGCCTATAGTTATCTTGCTGCGGAGCAAGCTCAAGATGTTAGAAAAATGGCTGCTATTTCAGCAACTGCCGAAGCTGATAAAGCTAGTGCTAAAGATAATGCTGAAAAGACATATCAATTAGGAGGTTTTAAGAGTGTCGTTTCGCCCATTTCAAAACAAGTGAAAACTCCTGCTGATACTGTAGAAAATGAAGCTAATAAAGCTATAGATTCTGGCAAAGATCTTTTAAAACCGACTGGAGATATTATTATTGATACTGTTATGGCATTTTTGACACAAATTATTACTGGGGTATCTAAAAATCTTTTAACTCAGGGTATGTTTAATTTAATTATGCCACCTGTTAGTGAACCAGAGATTAGTGATTTTGATGCTAATCAATATATTACAAATGACTTGGAAGAGGGTAGTAATGTATGTAACAATACTAATGATCCTAGTAAGTTTTCGATTAATACCCCTTGTGGGGCAAATTATCAATGTCAAAGTTGTTGTTGTACTATAAATAGAGGGAGTACAAATGGTATAATGTATTGTTTGCCAGAAGAGTATTGTAAATAGAATATATTGACTTAATTATAAAATATGAAAAAGATTTATAAAAAAATAATATTTATAGCTAGCATCTGTTTTTTCTTGTCCACTTTTGATATAGTTTTTGCTGGTACATTGTCCATTGGGCAGCTTTGTAATAAAAATAGTGATTGTGCTTCTTCTTGTTGTGCACCAGATATTAATCAGAATGAGGAACTAAAGTATTATTATTATGGTTTATTAAATAATTATAAAGATATAATCCCTCCGTCACTAAGTGGGATTAATAATATATGTTGGGAACAAGATGTCTGTGATAATGGTTATGAAATTTCAGATCTTGAAATGGCACAGTGTGGATATTTAAATGGATCTACACTTACTTCTCAGCCACAAGCTAATAACAACGGTTTGTGTTTTGTAGGTTCTGTAGAGGATATAAAATATAGTTCTGCTGATAATAAATATTTATGGAAATGCAGAAATTATAGTGTTGCAGTTAATTGTTCTGCTAAGAAAGGATTAGTGGCTTCTCCTATCGGGGCAAGTTGTTTTAATTATGATGGGGCGATTAGTTCAAAGCCGTCTTTGAATATGCTTTGTATATATGGTACACCTACTGATCCGAAGTTAGTTAATAATCAATGGGTATGGGTATGTAGTGCTAGTTCTGGTGATGTGGAATGTTCAGTTGATAGCTACATACCATCTCCAGAAATAGTTCAGGAAAATGATCCTATGGCTAATATTCTAAATGCTAATTCTGGTTCAACATCTAATAATGCAAGTACTGCATCTTCTACTATAGTTAAGGGTAATTATCCTGATGTAAAAGTCCCTGTTGAGAATAGTATTGATAAATATCAATTATTAGAGAAATTATCTCAAAAATGTACAGTTCTATATGATAAAGATTGTGGTGTCATTGATAGCAATTTATTAAGTGCTGTAAAATTGAAATTAACAATTCAGGAAGCCGTAAATCAGGGAAAGATGAATGCTGGTTGGAAGATTGCTAAACAGGGTGATACTTATGAGACTGGGTATACATTAGAAAATATAAAAAAATTAGTTACATATAGAATATTACCTTTTGGTTTTGAACTAGCTGCTAGATGTATAGCAGGAGAAATACCATGTGCTGATAACAAAATATATAATAATAGTAGTGGTTATGGTTTTTTACCTCCAACAACATTACAAGAAGTATTAAATGGATATTATGATTGCGGAGATGTAAATATAAGTAGCGATGACGGTAAATTTTGCCATTTAGTAAATCCAAATTGGGTGTTAAAGGCTCCTGATTATAAATGTGAGAGTGGATTGGTTTATTCTCCTTTATTAACAGCTACTGATAGTTTTACTGAGTCTAATATTAGATATCAATATTGTCCAGATGTTTCTTCTTGTTTATCAGAAAGTGATAATGGCACTTGTAAATCTTTTGGATATTGTATGAGAGAAAAGAATATATGGAGATTTGGGAATACGGCTGATGAGTGTAGTAAAGATAATGTGAGTTGTACTAAATATACATATACCTTTAACCAACAGAACAATGAAATTGGTTTAATAAAGGACAGTACAGATTCTGCATTTTGTGATGAGACTAATGCTGGTTGTAGGAAATATAGTATTGAAAAGACTGGAGAAAACCCTACAGATTGGAACTCTGGAGATGATAGTAAGATATATCTAGATAAAAATATTGAATCTTGTGATTTTAGTGAGGAAGGATGCACGGCTTTTATTAGGAAGGATGTTGCTAATTTGATTAAAAACTCTAGTTTTGAAGAATATACTATACCAGATATTTCAAACCCTGTTATAAAAGTTGCTGATTTATTCATTGCAAATAATTATGATACATATGGGAAAGCATATATAGACAATACAAATACATTAGATGGTAGTTGGTCATTATATATGTCTAGAGAAAGTGGATCTAGCCATAATTTCATTAATTATATGTTGGATAATGATAATTTAATAAAAGTAGATCCAAGTAAGACATATACATTGAGTTATTATGTATCAGGCTTATTAAATGATAATAACTATTTTATTTCAGGTTATGGTTATGGTGCGTATATTGATGTTAAAGAATATAATGGCAATAAAAATAGAATTACATCAACTCCTTTAAACTATTCTGATATAGATGCTTTTCAATATATTAATAATGAAATAACCAATATTTGGACTCGTAAAAAGGTAACTTTTAAGACTTCTGATAATACAGAATATTTGAATATTATACCGATAATATCAAATATGAATGGGTTTGTTTATTTTGATGCGCTACAACTTCAAGAGGGAAACGATGCTACTAGCTATAAGCTTTATGAAGATTCTGCAATTAATTATTTAAAGAAAGCTCCAGATTATATGAATTGTTATAATTCAACAACTTCTGATGATTTTGCATCTTGCTCTAGATTTGCTAAAGTTTGTGATATAAGAGATGCTGGCTGTAGGAAATATACTAAAACAGATGATACTGAATTTTGGGTACCAGGCAAGCCTTCAGAAGCTAATATTTGTTATTCTGAATGTAAAAATTATGAATTATATAAAGAACAAGGGCCTTCATATAATAAAGAAGAAGGTGCTAGTTTTAAATCTTTGATATCATCAACTGCTACTAGTTGTGATGCTCCAAATGCAGGTTGCTCCGAATATATTAATTTATCAACATTAAATAAAGAATATTTTTCTTCTATTAGGGGGTGTGTAAAAGAAAGTAGCTTAGATTCTGCTGCTGAATATGCTGATTATTTTACATATACTGGGTCAGAAACATCAGGATTTAAATTAAATGTTTATAGATTATTGAGGTCTAAGTATTGTATAGGTAATAATGTTGGTAAAAAATGTTTAAATAATTCTGATTGTGGATATAACGGAAGTTGTATTTATGATGATAATGATAATAGATTTGCACCTGCTGAGAGAGATCCTAATGAAATATTGTGTAATGCAACAGAATATGCAAAATCAACAAGGGATCCAAATTGTAGAGAATTTCATGGACCGAAAAATAAAGGACAAGCTTTAAATCCAGAAGAAAGTTCGGAGTATGTTTTATATTATGCAAAGATGGATAGTGTTGTACCTGTATCAGAAAATAATTGTCAGTATTATGAGATATCCTTAGAAGATGCATATTTAGATAAAAGTTTATGTGATAAGATCTCATATCTACCAATTAATGGTGACCCAGATAATAAAAGTTTTGTTGGTAGATATAAATATGATACTGCATTGACATGTTTAGCTGGATATGGAGACTCTAATAAAGTAGGAAGGGCTTGCACTCTTGATAATGTTAATACTGTTTGTGGAGAAGGTGGTATGTGTGGTAAGAAAAATTTAAGCTGTAATTTAGGCATATACTTACCTGAGTCAGAAATATGTTCAGCTTCACAAAATGGATGTAGAGAATATAAGGGAACATCAAGCATAGCAGAGACGTTATTTTATGATAATATTGAGAAAAATAATTTGTATGATTGGACAAATGGGGATGGTGGTGAAGTAACATTATCAAGAGAATCATTATTTGTTAATGAATCATCTGTAAAAATTCAAAGTGGCGAATCTATAAAAAAGAATATATCTTCATATGTATCAGGTGATGAAAATATTAATTTATATAAAGTATCTTTATATGTAAAGAATAATGCAACAGATGGTTCAAATTCTATGCTTTCTGTAAGGTTGGGTACAAAAGAAATTCAAAAAACGATAAATAATAATTGGAGATTAATAACATTTGCTATATATAGTTCTACAGATTTTGCTAATGATAAGACTTTATATATTTCAAACTCTTCTAATTATGATGTATATGTTGATTATATAAAATTTGAAAAGTCTAGAAGTGAATACTTAATCAAAAATACGTGGAGCACGCCAGTTTCTTGTGATAATGACTATAGTAATCCACAAGGGACATGTACAGAAGAATATGAAACATTAGGGTATTGTACAAGAAATCCTGATAAAATTTGTTTGACTGGCAATAATATAGGTGATGTTTGTACTACTGATGCATCAGTCTGTGGGGATGGGGAGACTTGTGACTATCCAAACAAATATTGTTCATCAAATAGTGATAAAAATGGTGGTAAGTGTATTAGTGATAGTGACTGTTTTAATAATCCAAATTCTGTTATAGATGGATCATGTGCTCCAAGTATAAGTGGTTATAGGTTGAATTTGGGCAAAATGATTGGATGTGATGAATATAATGATCCTTACAATAATACGGGATATTATGTATTTAATGATTTAAATCTTTGTCCTGTAGATAAAATGGGTTGTGAGGCTGTTTATGATACATATAACTCATATTCATATAAACAAGAAGTATATAATAAAGTAAATAATGTTACTGATCTTTATGCATATTATGAATTTGATAAGCAGAATGATCTTGGTGTTGATACGTCTGGTAATGGAAATAATATTAGTAATGTGTCTGCTGTTTTATATTCAAAGGATGCAATGCTAGGTGGCTCCTTGTCTTTGGGGGAGCAAAATTCTAGTGGTTTTTCTACTATTAGTGATAATTTAGGTGATGTATCAAGTTCTGCTAAGAATAGGTTTTTGAGTCTATCTAGCTGGGTAAAACCTATAAACAAATTAGGCGGAATTATAATTAGTAGAGATAATTCATTTAAATTAGAGCTTGTTTCATATGGTAATAGTAACACTGAAACATCTTTGCAGTGCTCAGGATATGGCTATGATAAAGATAATGGCTATGGAAGCATTCCAAGTATTAAAACTGATGGAGGAGTTATTCTAAATAAATGGTCTCATGTTGCTTGTACTTATGATGGTGGAAGGTTGAGATTATATATTAATGGGAATTTAATGAAGATAGGGAATAGTAATGCTAAAACTATAACATATAATTCATCTAGTAACATTACTATTGCTAAGAATTTTGTAGGCAAAATTGATGATTTAAGATTATATAAAAAAGTCTTATCTGGCAAAGAGATACTTGATTTAGCAGAAGATTATAAAGATAATATTGTAGTACCTGCTGATGAATTGAAGTATATAATAATTGATCCTGATTATACGTGTGATGCTAAATATAAAGGATGTACTGCTTTAGGTAGAAGAGAAGATAGATATGATAACTATGGAGATTATAATACTGTATATTATATGGTTAATCCTGATAAATTTAAATCTTATGCTTCAAGCTCTGGTATAAATTCTGGATCTCTATGCCAGAAAGAAGCAGAAGGGTGTTATACATTTATTAATGGAGCTGCTAAAGAAAACTTTAGATTTCCTAAGAATCTTTGTGTCTATAGAGAAAATGTTGATGTTGGCTATGGAAACAATGTATTTAAGACTGGTTGGTTTAAATATGATTATCAAACTCAATCTTTAAC
>JAGPKW010000068.1 GCA_018053685.1 Patescibacteria group bacterium | reverse complement strand
TTCTGTTGATAATCTTCCAAAAGGAATGCCTGTAGCATCTATTATATGAGTTTTTCTTTCAATCATATTTTTATCAATTAATTTTTATGCAATTACTTTTCTTACAGTTTCTTTTTGCTTATTTGTATTCTGTCCTACTTTATTTTTATTTATTTTTTTATCTTCTGTAAACTCTTGTTTTGTAGTATTATATTTCTTTTCTTCTTTCTTTTCTGGTTTTTTACTATTCTTTTTATCTGTAGCTTTCTTTTCTTTAGGGCTTATTCTTTCTTTTTTATCCACTAATTCAAATATAGCCATTTCAGCTCCGTCGTTTGGTCTTGGCCCTGTCTTTATAATCCTTGTATATCCACCATTTCTAGTTTCATATCTTTTTGCAATATCTGTAAATAGCTTTTGAACAACATCTTTATCATGAATTTCTTCTGAAACAGATCTTCTGTCAGCTAGTGTACCATGTTTAGCTTTTGTTATTATTTTTTCAACATAAGATCTAGTTGCTTTAGCCTTAGCAAGAGTTGTGTTTATAGATTCATAATTTAATAAATTAGTAGCAGTAGCTCTATACAATGATTTTCTAGGGCCCTTTTCCCTACCTAATTTTTTATTTGTTTTTTTATGTCTCATTTTCGTTTATTAACTATTTCTTAGATTTTTTTGCTGTTGTAGTTTTTTTAGTAGCTGATTTTTTCTTTGCTTCTTTTTCTTTCTTAGGCTTTTCTTTTGCTACTTTATTTTTTGTAATAGATTCTTTATCATCTTTTTCATTTACGTTTTCTCTTATTAATTCTAGATTATTTATTAATATATTTAAAGAATCTTTAATTGCTTTTCTTGGTCCTATTGACCCGTTGGTCTTAACAGTTAATATTACTTTGTCTAGATCTACAATATCCCCAACTCTAGTTTTTTCAACTCTAAAATTTGCAAGTATTATTGGATTGAAATTAGCATCTATTGATATAACTCCAACTTCATCTATTTTTTCTTTTCTATTTTCTGTTGGATAAAATCCTATTCCATTCCTGACCCAAAATTTAATATCCAATTCTGCATTTTCATCTGTTATTGTAGCAATTTTTAAATTAGAGTTTATAATATCAATATCAGCATTTACCTTTATATCAGAAGCTAAAACATCTCCTTTCCCTTTCTTTTTTAATTCAAGTATAACAACATTATCTGTATGAATTTTTAATATTAATTTTTTAATATTAAGAATTATTTCTATTGCGTCTTCTTTTATCCCATCTATTGTATCAAATTCATGTTTTACGCCTTTTATTTTTATAGCAAATACTGCTCCTCCCACAAGAGATGATAAAAGTATTCTTCTTAGAGCATTACCAATTGTTAAACCATACCCTGGAGCACAAGGTTCAAAACTTAGTTCTAAAGAATATGGGTCATTTTTATCTTCTACTATTTGAAATTTTTCTGGTAAAAAAATATTATTTGTCATATTATTACCTTCATTTTTTAATTAATTTTTATTATTTAGAATAAAATTCAACAATCAACTTAACATCTATATTCTGTTTTATAGCTGTAATATCAGGATCTCTTAAAACTTTTAATTCTTTTTTGTCTTTATCATAATATACATGATCATTTTCTATAGCATTTTTCTTTGTTCTAGAATATTCGTCTAATCTCTTTTGCATTTTATCAGAGAATTTAAATGTTATTACATCGCCTATTTTTACTTTATATGAAGGGACATCAACTCTTTTACCGTTTACATAGACTAATTTATGAGATACAACCTGTCTCGCCATTGCTCTAGATGGGAAAATATTGCTTGCATATACAATATTATCCAATCTTTTTTCTAATAATATAAGCAAATTATCTCCAGTATTTCCTGGAGTTTGTTGTGCTATTTTAAAATATTTTTTGAACATAGATTCTCTAAGCCCATAATATTTTTTGCACTGCTGTTTTGCTCTAAATCTTTCTCCATAATCTGTTAACCTTCTTCCGCTAGTTTTACCACGAACTCCTGGGACAAAGTTTCTTTTTATCATAGGGCATTTAGGGGAATAGCATTTTTCACCCTTTAAAAATAGCTTTTTACCTTCTCTCCTGCATTGTGTACATTTTGATTGTGATTTTCTTTCCATATTTTTATTTACTTATATTATTATACTCTTCTTGGTTTTTTCTTCCTACAACCATTATGAGGAATAGGAGTTATATCTTTTATAGAAATGATGTTAATTCCATTTGTATTAAAAGCTCTTATAGCTGCGTCTCTTCCTAAACCAACACCTTTTACTTCAACAGCAGCTTCTTCAAAACCAATAGCTTTAGCTTTAGAACAAAGCTCTTCAACTATTGTAGTAGCAGCAAATGGAGTAGCTTTTTTAGGTCCTTTAAAACCAGCTTTCCCGGCTGATGCCCATAATACTACATTCCCAGTCATATCAGAAATAGAAATTATAGTATTATTATATGTTGCATTTATATGTATAATGCCACGTTTTATAAACTTTGATGTTTTCTTTTTTCCTTTAGTATGTTTTTTAGCAGTTTTAGCTTTTTCTTCTGCCATATTTTTATTTATATTTATTTTATTATTTCTTTTCTTTAATTTTTCCACTTATAGTGCTCATTCTCTTATTGCCTCTTACAGTTCTTGAATTTGTTTTTGTTCTTTGGCCTCTTACAGGTAAATGTTTTGCATGTCTTTGACCTTTATAACAATTAATTTCTTTCATTATGTTTATATTTTTTGCAATTTCTTTCTTTAGATCACCTTCAACTTTATATTTAGAAACTAAATTACGTATAGCAGTAGCTTGCTCTTCTGTAAGATCTTTAGTTCTTATATTTGGATCAACACCTGCTTCCTTTAGAATTTGTTGTGATCTTGTAAGTCCTATCCCATATATATAAGTTAAAGCAATTTCTATTCTTTTGTTGTTTGGTAAAATTACACCAGCGATACGAATCATATTATTTTTTATTCTTATTATATTAAAAATTAACAAGTTATCCTTGTCTTTGTTTATGTTTTGGATTATCACATATTATCCAAACTCTTCCTTTTCTTCTTATAACTCTACAATTTTTGCAGATCTTTTTTACAGATGCTTTTACTTTCATAATTTTATTTTATATTTAAAAATTCAACAGAACAAAATTATACACTAATTTCTAAGAGAAATCAATATGTGTAAAATTAAACTCTATATATAATCCTACCTCTCTCAAGGTCATATGGACTAATTTGGAGTTTTACTTTATCTCCAACAATAAGTTTTATATTGTTTTTTCTCATCTTTCCACATAGATATGCAATAATAGTTTTATTACCATTAATACTAACTTTAAAAGTTGTTGCTGGTAATAATTCTGTTATTATTCCCTCTACTTCTATAAAATTATTTTTAGAACTCATTGTTTGAATGACTATTATAATAAAAGAGCCATATTTTGGCTAACAAAATAATTATATTATATATTTTTTAATACGTCAAATTTTTAATTATGGCTCTAATCTTTGTAATGTTCTTGGGAATGGTATTGATTCTCTAATGTGTTCTAGTCCACATATCCAAGCAACTATTCTTTCAAGACCGTATCCAAATCCAGAATGAGGAACTGACCCATATTTTCTTAAATCAAGATACCAAGAAAATACTTTTGGATCTAATTTCATTTCGTTAATTCTTGCTAATAATTTATCATAATCTTCCTCTCTTTGACTTCCTCCAATTATTTCTCCATACCCTTCTGGTGCAAGTAAATCAGAGCATAAAACTCTTTTTGGATCATCTGGATCAGGCTTCATATAGAAAGCCTTTACTTCTTTTGGATATTTTGTAACAAATATTGGTTTATCATATTTTTTTGTAAGCATTGTTTCATCATCTCCACCCATATCATCATATTCTTTTATATCAGATCCCATTACCCTTAATTCATTAACAACTTCAGCATGTGTTTTAACAATAAATGGTGGTTTTATTTTTTCTAATGGTTCTATGTTTCTTTCCAATAATTCCAATTCTTTTCTGTTATTTTCTAATACTTTTTCTACTATATGTGTTATTAATTCTTCTTGCACTCTCATATTGTCTATATAATCATAAAAAGCCATTTCAGCATCCATCATCCAGAACTCTGTTAAGTGTCTTCTTGTTTTTGATTTTTCAGCTCTAAACACTGGACCAAAATCAAAGCATTTTCCAACACTAAATATTGCAGCTTCAAGATATAATTGACCTGATTGAGATAAATAAGCAGGCCTTCCAAAATAGTCTATTTTAAATAATTCAGTAGTTCCTTCACATGCATTGGCTGTTAATATTGGAGAATCTATTTTTGTAAATCCTTCTTTTTGAAAATATTCATAGGTTGCATTTATTACAGTATTTCTTATTTTCTGTATAGCCCATTGTCTTCTAGATCTAAGCCATAAATGTCTATTATCCATTAAGAAATCTACACCATGTTCTTTTTTTGAAATTGGATAATCTTCATTTGAATAATTTAAGATATCAAAATCTGTTACAGATATTTCAAAACCTGTTTCACTTCTTTTATCTTCTTTTACAATTCCTTTTAATTTTATTGAAGCTTCTATATTAATTTTCTGTAGATTATTCCACTTCTCTTCATTAATTTTTTCTTTTTCTACAACACATTGTATAAATCCACTCCCATCTCTTAATTGCAAAAACATTATTTTCCCAGATGATCTAAAATTATATATCCAGCCACCTAATTCAACTTCTTTTCCTAAATATTCTTTTAAGTTTTTAATACTTTCCATATTTTTTAGAATTAATGTTAAAAAATTATAATTATTATATCTCTTTTTTATGATTTAACAATAATAAAACAAAAAATCTATCTTTTTGATAGATCTCTTGTTAAATCTTTAAAGTCCTAGAGACTTCTAGATTCAAACCTTTTTACAATTTATCTTTTCTTTGCAGCTTTCTTTGCTGGTTTCTTTGCAGCTTTCTTTGTAGCAGCTCTTTTTGCTGTCTTTTTTGCAGCAACCTTTTTTGTTGGCATAGTAATTTAAATTACTTAACTAATTAGATATTAAAATTATATCATTTTTAAACAATGTATAGAAGTGATTTATCCACAGAAAATATATAAAAAGAAAAA
>JAGPKW010000067.1 GCA_018053685.1 Patescibacteria group bacterium | reverse complement strand
ATGAACTGCCACAATTTTTTAATGCTTTGATAGGAAATATGAGTATAGTTGGGCCAAGACCACATCAAGAAAGGGAAGTTGCAAATTATAAAAAAGAACATTTAAGAGTATTGGATGTAAAGCCTGGCATCACAGGGCTTGCACAGGTTTCTGGCAGAAGCGATTTAAGCTATGAAGAAGAATTAAGATTGGATTTATATTATGTTGATAATTGGTCCTTTTTAACAGATTTAAGAATAGCATTAAAAACTCCTTTTGCTGCTATTGGCAGGAGAAAGGCTGAATAATATGAAATTAATAATAGGGCTTGGAAATCCAGGAGAAGAATATAAATATAACCGTCACAACATAGGATTTATAATCCTAGATATGTTTTTATCTGAATATAAAGATAATTTTTCTGAATTCAAATATGATAAAAAATTGAAATCAGAGATAGCTATTGGAAACATAGCTGGAGAAAAAGTTATATTAGCTAAACCTAAAACATTTATGAATAAATCAGGGGATGCTTTAAGTTTAATAATGAATTTTTATAAAATAGATATAAAAGATATTATTATTCTGCAAGATGATAAAGATTTAGAATTTGCTAAAATTAGGATAAGAGATGAGTCAAGTGCTGGTGGGCATAATGGTATAAAGTCAATAATATCAGCAATTGGGACAAATAAAATAAAAAGGCTAAAATTTGGTATAGCAAATGAAAGATTAAATTTTATGCCAACAGATGCATTTGTTTTAGAAAATTTTTCTAAAGAAGAAATGGATAAGATCTATTCTAAAAAAGATGAAATAGTTAATCTTCTTTATTCCTTGTTGTGATTATTATTGGAGTCCCAGTAAAATCAAATAATTTTCTCAATTCGTTCTCTATAAAATTTCTATAACTATTTTGTAGAATTTCTTTTTTTGGTATCTCTAAACTAAATGTTGGTGGATTTGTAGATATTTGTATTGGATTTCTTATCTTTAATATTTTATGTTTTCTATTTAAATGAGGTTTTTGCTTGTTCATTATTAAACTTATGGTTTCTGATAAAGTATTATTATCTATAACTCTATTTTGATTTTCAAATACTTTAGTAGCCATATCTAATGTTTTATATACCCTTATTTTATCTTTTGCTGATATAAACATAACAGGTGCCCAAGATACAGATTTTATACTATTTTTTAAATATTTTTTATATTCATTTATGGCTTGCTGACTTTTATTTTCTATAAGATCCCATTTATTAACTAAAATAATTAAACCCTTCTTTTTTTCTGCTATATATGTTAGTAGCTTTTTATCTTGTGAACCTATTTCATCTAAAACATCTATCATAAAAAATACTATATCGCTTTCATCTATATTTTTAAAGCTTTGATGTATACTTGCTTTTTCTATATATGATGATACTTTACTTTTTTTTCTAATGCCTGCTGTATCTATTATTAAAAAGTTTTTATCTTTATACTTAAATATAGCATCTATTGATTCTCTTGTTGTGTGAGGTTTGGGGCTTACTATTGATTTTTCTTCATTTAATATTGCATTTAGTAGAGAAGACTTACCAACATTTGGTTTACCAATTATTGCTATTTTTATTTCTGGCTTTTCTTCATCAAGCTTTTTATTTATTGTTATTTTGCTCATAGCAAGATCTAACATGTCTCCAACGTTTTTACCTGTTAAAGCTGATATGCATATAGAGTCTTTAAATCCTAAAGAGCTGAATTCACTTGTATATTCATCTTTTATTTTTTCAGTTTTGTTTATAACTAAAATTACTTTTTTATTTTCTTTTCTTAATATTTTTGCTATTTCAAAATCAAATGGCATAAGACCATCTTTCCCATCAACAACAAATAATATTAATTCTGATTCTTTTATAGCTTTTTCTGCTTGAAATAATATCTCTTTTTCTTCATTATTACTATCCATACCGCCAGTATCAACAATTTCTAAGGTTGTTCCTCTCCATAATACTTTTCCATATATTCTATCTCTTGTTGTATTTGGTATATCAGTAACAATTGATAATCTTTTTTCTATTAGTTTATTAAAAAGAGTAGACTTACCAACATTGGTTCTACCTATTATAGCTATTTGTGCTTTTTTCATTTTGTTATATTGATGCTTTATTTTCTGTAATATTTGATCCTAATATTAGGACTAAATCTGCTTGACTATATAATTGTTGTAGTTGATCTAGTTTTTGGAGATTAGAATCTGTTTGTAGCTCAATATTATCATAAGAATTAAATATATTTAATCTTCTTGATAATATTTTAGCATTGAATTTTTGATTTAGAAGATTTAATGAAGATAGAGGTGTATTGCCTGATGCATCAAAAAGAATAGTGTCTTCAACATTCCTTATATCATAATTACCAACATAATATATATTAAATTCCTGTGTATTTTTTATATCTTCTGTAATTTTACTTGCTAGTCCTGTAATATTAGTGCCGTTTAATATAACTATCTTTGGTAAATTATCTAATTGTTGTTTAATTGGATCGTATGCTTCATCAAATATATGGATAGCTAAGTCTTGTATTAAATTAAAATTATTACCAACAGGCTTTACAATAGACACTCCATCTATAGTTGTTGTTGTATAAACATAGCCATTTGTATCAGATAATGTTCTATTTATTACTTTTATATTATCAAAATTATCTGCTATTTTATATAAATTATATATATCTTTATATGATAGATTTGTTGATATATGTCTTTTTAGGGCATCAAATATTGATATTATTTTTGTTGGATTATATGTATTAATTTCACTTAATATCTTATCTTTAACTGCTTCTATAACTTGCTGCTGCCTTTTAGATCTTGCAAAATCTGATCCTTCTCCATTAGTGCCATGCCTTGATCTTGTATATTCTAAGGCTCTTTCACCGTTCATTACTTGAGGACCGGCTTGAAAATATATTGTTTTATATCCAAAGTTTTCTGTTGGATATTGATTATCAACAAATGATCTTTCTACATTTATTGTTATACCGCCTAATGTATCTATTATGTCTTTAAATCCATCAAAATCTATTCTAATATAATAATCAATATCTTGATTTAATATTTTTTCTACTTCATTTTGTAGAAATAACATACCTGATCCTGGTTTTTCTTGCTCTCCAAAAGCATTTGCACTGTTAATTTTGTTATATCCATATTTATCACCTAAATCTATATATAAATCCCTTGGTATGTTTAATGTTGCTATTTTATTATTTTGCATATCTATGCTGGTAAATATAATAGTATCAGTCAGCATACCACCATCATGATTCTCGCCACCTATTCCTGCTATTAATATATTTGTTATTTGTTTATTTTTTACTGGCTGTTTATTTTCTACTGTTGTTAATTTTGGAGAATATATTTCATCAATTGTTATTTTTTTTTCTTTTGATAAACCAAAAGCTAAAGTTACACCAGTTGTTGCTAATAGAACGATAGGAATCAATAATAATTTTTTATTCATTATCTGCTTTATTTATTTTTTATTAAATCAATAACAATATTATATCAGTTAAATTATATAAATATCAAGTATTGTTTTAAACTATAAAATATGATAAAATATATATATTATTTAATGGATAAAGTATAAAATTTATGGAAAATTCGCAAAAAAAAGATGATTTTAAAGATTTTTTAAAAACTACAATAACAGCGCTTGTTATTGTTTTTTTAGTTAGGCATTTCTTAATACAGCCTTTTTATGTTAGGGGAAGCTCAATGGAGCCTAATTTTTATGAGAAGGATTATCTTATAATTGATGAAATTTCATATAGATTTGAACAACCAAAAAGGGGAGATATTATTGTATTTAAGCTAAAAACTCAAGGTTATAACGAATATTTAATAAAAAGAATAATAGGATTACCCGGAGAAACTGTTATTGTAAAAGATGGAAAAGTTACTATAAAAAATCAAGATCATCCAGATGGATTTATATTAGATGAGTCATATTTACCAACTGGTCTTGAAACATTGGGAGATGTTACTGAAGTTGTCCCAGATGATAGCTATTTTATTATGGGGGATAATAGAGCAGTAAGTTTTGATTCTAGATATTTTGGATCAATAAAAAGAGAGAGTATTGTTGGGAAGGTATTATTAAGAGGTTTTCCTTTTAGTAAGTTCGGGATTATAAAAAATATAACCAATAATCAATAAATATAAAAAATATGGCATCAGAAAATTCAATAAATAATTTGTTTATATCTACTGACTTTTCTTATATTAATAATATTTCAAAAAGAATTAGAGATTGGTGCTTATCTTATGGATATATTGAGCTAAAATTAGATGATTTTTTAAAAATGAATGATATAAAGAAAGTATCTGATAGTTTTCCAAACATTAATAAGGATTATATTATATTTGATAATAAAAAAGAGAAGTTTATATTAAGGCCAGAACCAAATATATCTGTAATAGAAAAACTTAATGATTTAAGTAAAAATTTAGCAGAAGATATAAATTATAAATTTTTTTGTATAGATAAATTTTATAGTGTTAGTAGCGGAGAAAAAGCAAAGACAGATGATTATCCATATCGTTTTGGATTTTATGCTACTGGACAGAATAATTATGCTGCTGATGCAGAAATAATAAAAATATCATATTTTTTATTAAAAGAATTAGGGTTTGATGTTAATGTAAAAGTTAATATTATGGGGTGTGATGAATGCTATAAAAAATACAAGGCTCAGCTTGCAAGTTTTTTAAAAACCAAAAAAAGTGTTTTGTGTAATGATTGTGTTAAAAATCTATCTAAGAATCCTTTGAAAGTTTTTAGATGTACAAATAAAAGTTGTAGAAAAGTTTTATCACAGGCTCCTCTTATAATTGAAAATTTATGTGAAGATTGTAATGAATATTCTATGAAAATTATAGAATATCTTGATGAACTTGAAGTGTCATATGTTTTAGATCCAATGCTTCTTGATGAGAATGAGGTTTACAATGGATTTTATTTTGAGTTTGAGATATTAAAGAATAATAATTCATATTTTATTGGTAAAGGTGGGCATTTAGATAATTATGCAAATAATTTAGGATTTAAAAAGCAAGTAACTGGAGCATCTTTTAATATGAATAATATAATAAAAAGATTAAGAGATCTAAATAAAACTGTTGAGTTTGATAAATCAGAT
>JAGPKW010000066.1 GCA_018053685.1 Patescibacteria group bacterium | reverse complement strand
GATTTATTTTTTAATATATTATCAAAATATATGATTATATTATCAGATATAAATTTTTTAGCTTTTGCAAATCCTTGATCTAAATATATAGCACCTATGATTGCTTCACATGCATCAGCTAAGATACTTTTTTTAGATTTTGAAGTTATATCATTTTTTTCCCCTTTGCTTAAATATAAATAATCAGCAAGGTTAAGTTTATTTGCAACATTGCTCAAAATTTCTGTATTAACTAAACTAGCTCTAAAGCTAGTTAAAACACCTTCTTCTTCCTTCTGATGTTTAAATAAAAATTCTGTTACTATAAGTTCAAGAACAGCATCTCCTAAAAATTCTAGTCTTTCATTGCTTCCAAGTCCAAAATCCGGATTTTCATTTAAAAAAGATCTATGGATAAGAGCATTTTTTAAGAGATTTTTATTTTTGAACTTTATTTTTAATTTTTTCTCAAGTTCTGAGATTTTATCTTCCATAAATTAGTTATAAATTTTTTAATATTTTTAAATTTTTATATTCTATGTTATTTTCTAACTCTTTTTCATCTACCCATATGCCAATGTCCTCTTTAATCTTTTCTATATTATCTATATTTACAACACCTAAAAATAAAATATTTTTTTTGGTTATTAATGGGAATAAAGTGTTATTATTTTTCCTTATAGTATAATTTATTTCTCCAGCAACTTTTATATTATAGTTTATATTGCCAATTAATTCAGTAATTTTCTGCTTAGCAAATTCTATATATATCTCTTCTTTTTTCTTATTTTCTAAATCTATAATGTCTTTTTCTTGCTTTTCTTTATCATCCATAAAATCGGTATTATCTAACCTATCTTCATTATATTCGATTATTTTTTGCTCCTCAATTTTATCATTTTTATCTATAATAAGATCAGTTTTTTCTATTTTTTCTTCTTCGATAATTTCTTGTTTAATATTTTCATTTTCTTTCTTTTTTTCAATATTTTCAAATTTTATAAAACTGATTTTACTATTATTCTGCTTATTAACTAAATACTTATTACTATCTTTTATTATGAGGTCAATCTCATATACATTAGTTATATTTTTATTTAAGTTTTCAAATACTGTTCCTAAGACTCCATTAATGAATTTTGAAGAATTATTTGATCCAAAATTTTTAGCTAGTTCAATAGCTTCATTGATTACAACTTTATATGGAGTTGAATCATTATATATTAATTCAAATATAGCAATCCTTAATATATTTCTATCTATTGGCGATATCTGATTTATAGGCCATTCTGGTGCATATGTTTTTATAATTTTATCAATATCTTTAATATTCCTAGTTACTCCTTTTGTAAGAAATTGCAAAAAATCATCTTTTTCTAGAGTTGGGGCAAATTCTTTTATATCATAATCTATAAATTTATCTATATTATCTTTTTTATCTTTAAAGTCCCACTCAAAAAGAGATTGTAAAACTATTGAACGAATTAAGTGTCTATTAGACATACCTTTATTTAAAAAATAAACAAAAATAAAAACATATAATTATGTTTTTATTTAGATTCTTTGTAAGTGCCACAAATCTTACAAGCTCTATGTTGTAATTTCGGGTTTTTACATTTTGGGCAAATATTAATTTCTTTTAATTTCAAAGATTTATTTGTAGGATTATTAATGGTTCTTTTTTTATTTTTTGGTCTTCTCTTTGAAGGTAAACCCATATCAATATAATAAATTGTTAAATAATGTAAACATTTTAGCTCATGTTATATATTTTTGCAAGTATATGCAACCTTTTTATATATAAGGTAATGGTAATATATTTTATTAACATGTTTTAAACATATGAATAATTATAAAAATTTTAATCCAAATTTTAGGTAAATTATTAAATATTGACATTTTTCTCACAAAATATAAACTGAAAAGATAGTTTTCCACAGGTTTTAATATAATAAAATAAAATTAAAAGATATAGGCACATATATTTTTTAAGAAATAAACCTTAACCAAGGCACGATGGACAAAAAACAAATATGGCAAGCAGCTCTTGCTAGATTGGAATTAACATTAAGCAAAGCTAATTTTGCTACATGGTTTAGTAACACTTATATTATTGATATTACCGAGAATGGTGAGCATGCTATAATAGGTACTCCTCATGCATTTGCACAAGCATGGCTTAATAAAAAATATCATAAGGATATTTTAAATGCTCTTCAAGAAGTGACCGATGGTCAAATCAAGAGAATTACATATGAAGTTAGTCAGCCAGGAGATGAGAAATCTAAAAATTTAGAGAAACTAATGGACTCAGAAAGTAAAAATATAACAGCGGAAGACCAGAGGATGATCAGAGAGAAAGAAAATAACTTAGGGGTATTTAATTTAAATAATAAGTATACTTTTGATTCATTTGTTGTTGGGAAAACTAATGAGTTAGCTTTTGCAGCTGCCAGAGGTGTTTCAGAGTTTCCTGGTGAAAAGTTTAATCCTTTATTTATTTATGGTGGTGTTGGAATAGGTAAAACTCATTTAGCCCAGGCTATAGGTAACCAGATATTAAAAAATAACCAAGAAGCAAGGATATTATATGTTACATCTGAGAGGTTTACAAATGATTATGTTGATGCAATAAAAGGTGGTAAAATGAAGGAGTTTAGGGTAAAATATAGATCTTATGATGTATTAATAATTGATGACATTCAATTTCTAGCTGGTAAGGATGGAACGCAAGAAGAATTATTTAATACATTTAATGAATATCATCAAAAAAATCTACAAATTGTTTTAACTTCAGATAGGGCTCCTCAGGCATTATCTGCCTTTCAAGAGAGATTGAAATCTAGATTTTCTTGTGGTATGGTTGCGGATATAGAAGAACCAGATTTTGAAACAAGAGAAGCTATTATTAAAGCTAAATTAGCTGAAAAAAAATACAAATTTGATGATGATGTTGTAAAATATATTGCTGCTGAGGTTCAGAAAAGTGTGCGTGAGATTGAAGGTGTATTGAATAAAATTATTGCTCAATATGAATTAAGAAAAATTGAGCCTACAATTGAAAATGTAAAAGAAACTATTTCATATTATAATGAACAAAATAAAAAGAATGTTAAATTTACTCCTATTCAGTTAATAGAAACAGTAGCTAGCTTCTATGATATAACTGTTGATAGTATAAAAGGCACATCAAGAAAAAAAGAATTGGTAATCCCAAGACAAGTTTCTATGTTCCTAATGAGGGAAGAATTAGATGCGTCTTTTCCAAATATTGGTTCTGAATTAGGTAATAGAGACCATACTACAGCTATGCATTCTTACCAAAAGATTAAAAGAGAAATTGAACAAAATAATAGGATAAAAAAGGATATAGATATGATAAGAGAAAGATTATATAATGGTAGTTATAATTAGATAAAATATATTATTATGGAAGTAATATTTTTAAATATGTCATCTCAGTTTGAATGGGATAAAGGTATATACAACAGAAATAAATATATATTAGATGGTTTTTCTAAGAGGGATGATGTAGAGAAAATATTATCAGTTGACTTTCTACCATATAATCTTAAGAGTCTATTAAGGCTATATATTAAGGCTAGAGTTTATAAAAAATCAGGAGACAATATTATTTCTTCTGGTTTTTTATATTCTGCAAGACGTATAAATAATAAAATAATATCTTTATCAGCATTAAATATGAAGGTTGTAAAAAGAGTTGCCAAGAGATTGGGCTTTGATAGCAGTATTATTATAAATTATAATCCTTTTAATATAAAATATTTTAAATATTTTAAAGATAATAAAAAATATTTTGATGCAGTGGATAATTGGTCAGAAAATAATACATTTAAAAAGTATAAAGAAGAATTATTAAAAAATTATAAATATATAATTAATAATTCTTCTTTAGTATTTACAAGACCAGAAAGACTAAAAAATACATTAGAAGAGATAGCTGGAAATAAAAAAGACAATATTAAAATCGTGCTAAATGGTGTAGATTTGGATTATTATAAATCACCTCAAAAAATAGAAAGGATAGATCAGATTTTTGCTGGCATAGATGAGGGTAAAATAAAAGTGGGGTATTTGGGTGTAATAAAAGGAGATAGAATAGATAGTGATTTATTAGAACATATAATACAAGATAATCAAGATAAATATTTTATAATAGCTGGACCAGTTTTTAATGGTTTTAATTTAGGGAGGTTTAATAGATTTAGTAATGCTATATTTCCAGGAGAGATGTCATATTCTGAGATTCCATATTTTTATAATAAATTGAATATCTGTATAATTCCCCATTTAATTAATGATTTTATTAAATCAATGGATCCAATGAAAATTTATGGGTATTTAGCAGCTGGTAAGCCTATAATATCAGTTCCTATACCAGGAGTTGAACAGTTTAGAGAGTTTATTAATATTGTTAATACAAAAGAAGAATTTTCTTATGCAATAAAACAAATATCTGATAACAAAGAAAATTTTGCTGGTTATAAAATTATTGAAAGACAAAACGCTGTAGAAGGTTGCTCTTGGAAATCAAGAGTGGAGCAGATGATAAATTTAATAAATTATGATATAATAAAGTAATTATAAATCATTAATTTTATTAAATAATGGAAGATAAAAAGCAAGAAAATCAAAAAAATGAAGAAGAGAAAAAGGAAGCTCCAAAGATAGATATAGCAACTCAGTCTGTGAAAGACAAGTTCAATGAAGTATATAAGAAAATACAAGTTAAAGAGGAAGAAGCAGCTACAGAGGCTACTGCTAACTTGTATGGTTTAGATTATATAGATTTGCATAAATTCCCTATTGGCCCTGAGGCTTTACAATCTATTCCAGAACAAGATTGCCATAAATATGGTATAGTATGTTTTTTTAGAGGATTTCAAGAAATGAGAATTGGTATAACAACATTTAATGATAATGTTATAGAATATATAAATGCAATTGATACAGAAGAAGCAGATACAAAAAAGAAAATATATCTTATATCTCAAGGCAGCTTAGATGTAGCTTTAGCTTTATATGAAAAATTACCCAAAATAAAACCATTTGAATATGGGATGAAAATAGATCCAGATATTTTTGATAAATTTAAAAATGAGTTAAAAACATTTGAAGATGTTAATAGAAAAATGCAAGAAGTTGATTTACCAGATATGATAACTTTAATATTTGCAGCAGCTATAGAGTTTGATGCTTCAGATATTCATATAGAAGCGGC
>JAGPKW010000065.1 GCA_018053685.1 Patescibacteria group bacterium | reverse complement strand
CCACATATTATAATCATGCCACTTTTTAACATTAATCCTTTCCTTATTAATTTTAAATTATGGGCTCTGATACCTAGATTTTCTAAACTTGGAACTTTCTGGGAAATATCCGAGATATGTATCTCTATTTTTTCTCCATCAGATATAGGAATAATTGATATATGGAAGTCATATATATTATTATTAAATTTAAGAGTAGCTATTCCTTCTTGTGGAATTCTTGTCTCATCAATTTTTAAATTGCTCATCAATTTAATTCTAGCTACAACAGCATTGTGCATATATTTTGGTATAATAGTTGATGTATATAATTCTCCGTCAACTCTATATCTAACTCTTGTATTTTCTCTTGTGGGCTCTATATGTATGTCCGATGCAGATTCTTGTATGCCATGTTGTATTATTGTGCTAACAACATTAGCTACTGAAGAATTAATATCAATTAATGGCTTAATATTGCCCCCATCTTTTATCATAGATCTTTCTATATTATCTCTAGAAAGTCTATCTATCCCCCCATCTATTGATTTATATTGTTTTAAAGCTGATACTATACTTGGATTTGACGTCACATAATATTGGATATTATACTGTTTACTTCTTGTAATAAAATCTATCACTTCTTTTATATTATGGTTAAATGGATCTAATATAGCCACACTTAAAATATTCCCTTCTTTATTAAATACTATACATTTATAATTTTCAGCAATTTCTTTTGGTATAATATTCAGATATTCTTTTTTAATTTTTTTATTAGATAAATCAATGCTTGGTAGTTTAAAAATATTACTCTTAATTTCTAAAAGCTCACTACTTTGTAATATTCTTCTGTCTAATATAATATCCTCTTCATTAGTATTGTTCTTTAATGCCCTCATAATAATACTATTAGCTTCACTTTCTGTGATTCTTTTGTTTTGTATTAAATAATCTAAAACTCCTGACATTATTAATTTAAATTTATTTCTTAAAATCACCCATCTTCTTAATTTAAAAATATGGGATCAAATTCAAGTTTAATATTAAAATTCACTCTATTTTTTACATATATAAGTATTGCCTTATAAAAAACTTCTTGAGCTTTTTATTTTTCAGCTTCTCTTTGCGCTAATCCTATTGCAACAGAAAATTTGGGACCTATCTCTTCTAATACTGGGAATAATTCTTCTGGATAATCAACCCTTGCCCATGGGTTCCCTAGATAAGTTCTTTTATTAAATTTATTGCTGATAAATTCTGATAAATTCAATAAAGACGCACTTCCTCCAGTTAAAATAATCTTTTCTAATATTTCATTTGATTGGCCCTGAAATATTACTAATGCATACTTTATCTCATCTAAAACTGGTTGAAGACTATCCGCAATTATTTTAGATATACCATTATTTAAATCTCCTGATAAACCCTGGTCTTCTTTAAATTGTTCAGCCTTTTTTATATCTATATTTAAAATATTGGCAATATTTTGACTTATCTTTTTCCCGCCAAAATCTATACTCCTACTTATAATTGGAATTCCATCTTTCACAACATAAACTGATGAGATGCTATCTCCAATATTACAGATCATAACTACAGATGGATCATTACCTACAAGAGATCTAATCATAGCAAAAGATTCAATATCAAGAGTTATAAGCTCTAAGCCTGAGGCTTTAAAAATATTGATATATTTATTAACTATTGTCTTAGGAGCTGCAGTCAATAATATTTTATAATTATTAGTCTCCTCTTTTTTTATTAGGCCAGCAGGTATTTTAGGATTTCCTAAAATCTGCCAATTTAAAACAACATCCTTCAATGGTATTGGTATAAATTTTTTAGCTTCAATATGTATTGCTTCCGCTAAATCCTTTTTATTCATTGCTGGAATATTTATTACAGAACTAAAAACAGCATAGCTTGGGAGTGAAGCTATGACTTTGCTACTCATGGCTTTAGATTTTCTCGTTATAAACTTAATTGCTTCAACTATTTTTTCAAAAGAAATATCATCATCATTTCTTATAATATCAATACCATGTTCTATATAGCCATAAGTTCTAAGACGTGCAATATGATTATCATTTATTAATTCAACTAATTTTATACTTGCAACGCCTATATCTATACCCAAAAAGCTCTTTTGTGATTGACCAAATAGCATAAAATTAAAACCTTTATTATTTCTTAATTATATCAAATATATTATATTTTACCAATATGTTAACAATTATTCAAAATGTATATCAAGTTCTTTTTGCTCTACTTTATCTTTTAACATTTTATAATTATCTAATTTGTTAATAATATTTCTTGCTTCTAATTTTGCCCTATTTATTATTTCATAATCAAAAAATGATGCTATTTTTAATTCTGGTATATGTCCAGATTGTTTTAAACCATATATCTCACCAAATCCTCTTTCTTTAATATCCATTTCTGCTAATTCAAATGAGCTTTTAGTATTTACTAAATTATTTAATCTATGTATAGTTGTTTCATTACTACTATTTATATATAACAAACAATAAGATTGCTTATCCCCTCTCCCCACCCTACCTCTTAACTGATAAAGCTGTGCCAAACCAAATTTTTCTGCACCAAATATTACTATGCCATTTGCATTTATTACATCTATTCCTACTTCAACAACTGATGTAGAAATTAATATATCAATATTACCAGAGTAAAACTCATTTTCAACTTTTTCTTTTTCTTTATCCCTCATCCTCCCATGTAATAACCCTATTTTAAACATTTTAAAATCTGGATTAGTAATAAAATTATCAAACATTTTTTTAGCAGATTTTATTTCTAATTCAAAGATATCTTCACTATCAGATTCACATTCTATCAGTGGGCAAATTACATAAACTTGGCTCCCTCCTTCTACCTCAGATTTTATAAAATTGTAAACCATATCTATATCATCTGTAATATTTGTGATAATATCTTTTCTATATAATGGCTTCTCATCTAATATAGATATATCAAGATCCCCATAAAACGTTAAAGCTAATGTTCTTGGAATTGGTGTAGCTGTAACTGATAAAAAATGTGGATAAAAATTTTCATTATTTACCCTATTTATATTTTCATTTATTCTTTTTCTTTGAGAAACTCCAAATCTATGTTGCTCATCAACCACAATAAGACCTAAATTTTTTATATTTATATTGTTTGATATTAGGGCATGCGTTCCAATTAATACATCTACTTTCCCATCATTAATTAATTTCAATAATTCTTTTTTATTTATTTTCTTATTATTCAATAAAATATTATCACTTGTAAGCAAACAAATATTTATATCTTTTTTAAAATATGGTTTATCTAAAAATAACTCACATATTTTCTTATAATGTTGGTTAGCAAGTATTGATGTTGGAGCCATTATGCAAACACTTAGATTGTTTAATATAACATTTAATGTTGCAATTAAAAATACAATGGTTTTGCCAGAACCAACATCACCTTCTAATAATCTATTCATGGGAGTCGTTTTATTCATGTCCAATAAAATTTCCCATGATGTTTGTCTTTGCTTATTAGTCAATTTAAAATCTAAAGAATTTATAAATGCTTTTGTCTCACTCTCAAAAAATTTTATACTTATAGACTTCTTTGATTTATTTATTTCTTTTCTTAATTCATTTATAAGCTGATATATAAATAATTCATCAAATTTTAATCTATCTATTGATCTATTTAACTCCACTGTAGATTGAGGTTTATGAATAAATCTAATAGACCTATTTATATCTAAATAATTGTATTTCTTTAATATATTATTTGGCAGATATTCTTTTATTTCAATATTATTATTAATAATTCTCTCAAAAATATTTCTAAAAGTTATCTGTTTTAGCCCATTAGTTGTCCTATATATTGGAAAGATAATTTCATTATTTAATTTATAATTCTTATTATACTTTCTGAAAATTGGAT
Organism: Patescibacteria group bacterium; assembly: GCA_018053685.1. GTDB lineage: Bacteria > Patescibacteriota > Patescibacteriia > JAGPKW01 > JAGPKW01 > JAGPKW01. Next base: position 1,293 of record JAGPKW010000065.1, on the reverse strand, counting down.
TTATTATTTCTATATTTTTTATTCCATTAATACTAACATTACCAATAAAATAATATAGCTCTCCTGGCTTTATAGAATTTTTCACCCATGGATTATTAAACCATATAATTTCTATTTTCCCTGTATCATCTTTTACAATAGCTTTAATAAAATTTTTTCTTTTGACCATACTCCTTTTAGATTCTATTAATTCTACCCTTGCTAAAAAAATACATCTATCATTTAACTTTAATTCGTTTATCTTTTTTAAGTTTCCATAATTCTCAAATCTAAAAGGATAATAAAACAAAAAATCTTCAATAGTTTTTATACCAAGTTTTTCCAATTTTTTTTGTATATTTTCTCCAACTCCCTTTACTTCTCTTATATCAGAATTAATTGTCATCATTTATAATTTTAATATCCTAGATAATTGATCACCAAAACGCTCATATTTTCTATCTAAATTTTCTTTTATATATTTATTTAATGTTTCCCTTATAACAACAGGATTCTGATTTTCTAAGTCTATACATAAGCTTGACTCCCTGGTTTTTTTAAATATAAAATATAATCTTTTAACATTTCTATCTACATCATAAATTATATAATACTCTTTTATTTCATCCCAAAAATAAAAATAATTTTCATATAATATCCCAGATTCATATATAGCAAATAAAACATCATTAGGTTTTTTAAATTTAAACATTACTTCAAGCATCACAAACATTATAATAATAATTAAAAATAAAAAATTGCTTGTCTTAAAACAATATATTGCTAATACCACTATTACTGCTATAAATATAATATACCAAAGCGTACCTCTATGATATTCTTCAAATTCTTTAAAATACCAACTATGCAAAACATTGCCATATTTTGCAATTTTATCTTGATTAAACTTTTCCATATTATTCTATTTAATTTATTATATAGTTATTATACCAAAAAATAGGAATATTTTAATATATTCTAATTATTGACTAAAAATACAAGATATAATAGAATTATATTATTGTTTTTGGAGAGTTGGCAGAGTGGTTGAATGCGGCGGTCTTGAAAACCGTTATACCGAAAGGTATCAGGGGTTCGAATCCCTTACTCTCCGCCAATTAAAGTCTAAGAATTTCTTAGATTTTTTATTTTACTTATTAATGATAAAAAAATATAAAAACATGCTATAATATCATATTAAAGAATTAATATAAAATATATGAAATATTTATATTATAAAAATTTTTTATCTATGCTTGATAATGCAGAAGGAATAAAAATTTTTAGACATTTTTACATACAAAATGATAATGG
>JAGPKW010000064.1 GCA_018053685.1 Patescibacteria group bacterium | reverse complement strand
ATATAATAATACTATAATTTCTATTTCTGATATGATTGGAAATGTAGTATTATGGACATCAGCTGGGAAAGCTGGTTTTAAAGGGCCTAAAAAAGCTACTCCATTTGCTGCTACAACAATAGTAGAAGAACTTTGCTCCAAAGCTAAAGCTATTGGTTTTGAAGAAGCTGCTGTTGAAGTAAAAGGTGTTGGTTTAGGAAGAGATGCAGCTATAAGAGCCTTTAATACAAATGGAATTAATATCATTTCTATAAAAGATATAACTCCTATTCCTCATAATGGTTGTAGGAAGAAAAAACCAAGAAGAGTATAATAATATAAGTAAATAAAAAATATGGAAAGAAAATCACAATCAAAATGTGCACAATGCAGAAGAGAAGGTAAAAAGCTATTTTTAAAAGGTGAAAAATGCTATTCTCCTAAATGTCCTATGATAAAAAGAAATTTTACTCCTGGCGTTCATGGTAAAACTAGTGGAAGAGGATTAACAGATTATGGAGAGAGATTTAGAGCAAAACAACAATGTAAAAAATATTACGGACTTAGAGAATCTATGTTTAAAAAATATTTTAAAATAGCACAACAAACTCCAGGAAATACTGGTGATAATTTGCTTATATTATTAGAAAAAAGATTGGATAATATTGTATATGCAAGCAATATTTTCCCATCTAGAGCAATGGCAAGGCAAGTAGTATCTCATAAGCTAGTTTATGTGAATGGTAAAAGAGTTGATGTTCCTTCATATCAAGTAAAAATAGGTGATGTAATAACATTTAAATTCTCTGATAAAATGAAAAAAATGTTAGATGAATATTCTAGAACAAAGAAAAATGCTATAGAAAATGATCATGTATATTATGATAAAGACAAAAAAGAATTAAAAGTTTTAAGAGATCCTGATATAGGAAGCATAAAAGAAAATATAGATATTAAGTTGATTGTTGAGTTTTATTCTAAATAATAAAAATTAATTAAAAAATGAAGGTAATAATATGACAAATAATATTTTTTTACCAGAAAAATTTCAAATAATAGAAGATAAAAATGATCCATATTCTTTGGAATTAAGTTTTGAGCCTTGTGCTTCAGGATATGGGTTAACAATTGGTAATGCTCTAAGAAGAATACTTTTATCATCTCTTGTTGGAGGATCAGTTTTTGCTATAAAAATAAAGGGTGTAAAACATGAATTTGATACAATAGATGGGATAAAAGAAGATGTAATAGAAATAATTCTTAATATTAAAAAATTAATATTAAAAATTCATACAGATGATGTTGTTATACTTGAATTAAAAAAGAAAGGAAAGGGAGACGTTTTAGCTTCTGATATAAAGATAAATGCTGATGTTGATATCATAAATTCAGATTTAAAAATTGCTACAATAATAGATGAAAATGCAGAAATAGATATTAAATTTTGGGTTAGAAATGGCATAGGATTTTATCCAACAGAAAATAGAAAAGAAAAAATAGATGAAGTTGGAGCTATATCAATAGATGCTAATTTCAATCCAATAATACTTGCAAATTTTAGAGTTGAAAAAACTAGAGTTGGAGATATTGTAGATCTAGACAAAGTAATATTAACTGTTAAGACCAACGGGTCAATAGGACCAAGAAAAGCAATTAGAGATTCTTTAAATATATTAATAAATAATCTAGAATTAATAAGAGAAAATGTAAATGAAAAAGATGATAAAGAATCTATTACAAAAAATAAAGTAGCAAAAGAAAAGCCTAAGAAAGAAAAAGAAGCAAAGAAAAAACCAGTTACTAAAAAAACTACAACAGCAAAAAAATCTAAGAAATAGTTAATAAATAAACGAAAATGAGACATCAAAAAACAAATAAAAAATTGGGTAGGGAAAAGGGCCCTAAAAAATCATTGTATAGAGCTACTGCTACTAATTTATTAAATTATGAATCTATAAGCACAACTCTTGCTAAAGCTAAAGCAACTAGATCTTATGTTGAAAAAATAATAACAAAAGCTAAACATGGTACACTATCTGACAGAAGATCTGTTTCAGAAGAAATTCATGATAAAGATGTTGTTCAAAAGCTATTTACAGATATTGCAAAAAGATATGAAACTAGAAATGGTGGATATACAAGGATTATAAAAACAGGGCCAAGACTAAACGACGGAGCTGAAATGGCTATATTTGAATTAGTAGATAAAAAAGAAAGAATAAGCCCTAAAGAAAAGAAGGGAAAAAACAAAAAGAATGTTAAAAAATCAGAAAAGAAAGAAGAAAAGAAATATAATACTACAAAACAAGAGTTTACAGAAGATAAAAAAATAAATAAAAATAAAGTAGGGCAGAGTACAAATAAGCAAAAAGAAACTGTAAGAAAAGTAATTGCATAAAAATTAATTGATAAAAATATGATTGAAAGAAAAACTCATATAATAGATGCTACAGGCATTCCTTTTGGAAGATTATCAACAGAAATCGCTACATTACTAAGAGGAAAACATAAAGTAGATTATACCCCTTATATAGATAATGGAGATTTTGTTGTTGTAAAAAATATAGACAAAATGAAAATTACTGGTAAAAAATTGAATCAAAAAGAATATATACATCATTCAGGCTATCTTGGTGGATTAAAAAGAAAATTAATGAAAGATGTTTCAAATGAAGAAATATTAAAAACTGCTGTATATGAAATGCTACCTAATAATAAAACAAGAAAAAATATAATAACAAGATTAAGTTTTAGTAATAAATAAAAGTTATGATTAAAAAAACTACTGATAAAAATATAAAATCAAAAAAAACAAAAATTAAAGTAAATTTTCCAGAAGGGAAGTATGCTTATGGTTTAGGTAGGAGAAAAACATCTATAGCACAAGTTAGAATATATGAAAAAGGTAAGGGCAATATTTTTATTAACAACATTGAATTAGAAAAATATTTTCCTTTAAAAGAACTACAAGATAAAGTTATAACTCCACTAAAGCAAACAGCAAAAGAAGGGTTAGTCGATGTTTATGCTAAAATACTTGGTGGTGGAAAAAATGGACAAGCAGAAGCTTTAAGATTAGGTATAGCAATTGCATTATCAAAGATGGATAAAGAGTTAAGATCAACATTGAAAAAATTAGGATTATTAACTAGAGATTCAAGAGTTGTTGAAAGGAAGAAACCTGGATTAAAGAAAGCAAGAAGAGCTCCACAATGGGCTAAAAGATAAATATCAAAAATACACTTTTATGGTGTATTTTTTTATAAATAAAATATAAAAAGAGGGCATGATTTTTTCATACCCTCTAGAGATATCTATATACTAATTATCCTTACTTATAGACATCTCATTAGCTTCATTAGCTGCAAATTTCATCTGATCCACTAAGATATCAGATGAAAACGGAGTAATTCCCGTTTTCGCTAGTCTTCTTATTTTTTCCTCTCTGTGTTTTTTAAATTCTTCAAAAGCAAACTTTTTTTGCTCTTGAATAATAGCCCTCTTACCATCAAAGGAGATAACATAATTTGGCATGTCTTCTCCTCTTTCATTAATCATCCCTGAAATCACAGCATACTGCCATGGCTTCAAAAACGTAACAACACATTTAACTAATCCATTCATCTCCACATGAAAGAATCTATTTACAGATCCTTCTATGGGGATAATCGAAAAAATGTAGCAACCAGTTTGGTTTAATAAATCATCTCTGATTTTAAACCCTTGACGAGTTTTCCGACCGCATCGCCAATCTTTGCCATTGGCGAAGTCAATAAGAGAAACTACGGCTGGATCGTTCTCTGGGAGAAAAGAAACAATTTGTCCATACAACATAAATATCCTCCTAAAGATATATTCTCCTCAATAAATGAGGAGCCTACTTTATTTTTTTAAAAATGTAGGTATATATATAATATCACTATTTATACATTATGTCAATAATAAATCTTTATATAAAAATATAAAAATGCTAAAATTATATTATGCCAAAAAACTATAGAAAAAAAATAAACAACATCGTTAATAGATCAATTAAAAAAGAATTAAATATTAATAGATCTAATACTAATAGTCAGCAAAGTAATGTTGATGATATTTTAGATCTGCATGGTTATAAAAAAGTAGAAGCACATTTATTAGTTCTAGATTTTATAGAAAATGCTAAAAAAAATAATTTTAAAATAATTAGAATAATAACTGGAAAAGGAGAAGATGGATATAGCCCTCTAAAAAGCTATGTGATCGATGTTGTAAACGAATTAGATCTAAAATATACATTTGCACCTGAAAATGAAGGTGGGCATGGAGCTATAGATATAAGTATAAAAAAATGATTGCTTTTCCAATGTTTTGAATATAAAATAAATATAATTAAGAATTAATTTAATTAAAATGATTGATATAAAATACATAATAGATCACACTGAAGAAGTTAAAGAAAATTGCAAGTATAGGCTTGCCAATGTTGACATAGATTTATTGATATCAAAATATAAAGAGAAAATAGAGCTACAAAAAGAATTAGAATCATTACAGGCTATAAAAAATCAAAAATCAAAAACAAAACCTACCCCAGAAACTATTGAGGAAATGAAAGATATAAACAAAAAAATAGAAGAAATTAATCCAAAGCTTATATCTCTAGAAATGGAGGTAAAAGAATTATTGTTCAAAGTTCCAAATCTAACACATAAAGATGTTATAAGAAGTATGAATGAAGATGATAATCCTGTTTTACAAATTGTAGGAGAACCAACTAAGTTTGATTTTAAGCCAAAAGATCATGTAGAACTTGCAGAGCAATTAGATTTAATAGATTTAGAAAGAGGAGCAAAAGTTGCTGGTAATAAATTCTACTATTTAAAAAATGAATTAGCTTTAATGGAACTAGCATTGATGCAATATGCATTAGATACTGTTGTAAAACATGGATTTACATCTTTTATTACGCCTGATTTAGCCAAAAAAGACATATTAGAAAGTTTAGGCTTTAATCCAAGAGGGGAGTCTGCACAGATATATAATATAGAAAACTCTGATTTAAGTTTAATAGGCACTGCAGAAATAACAATGGGTGGATATCATGCAAATGAAATAATAGATGAAGATAAACTACCTCTAAGATATGTAGCTTTTTCTCATTGCTTTAGAACAGAAGCTGGTGCATATTCTAAATTTTCAAAAGGTATATTTAGAGTTCATCAATTTAGTAAGGTTGAAATGTTTGCATATACTGTTCCAGAAGATGGT
>JAGPKW010000063.1 GCA_018053685.1 Patescibacteria group bacterium | reverse complement strand
ATTAGTATCTAGCTAGAAGCGATTTTATAACTTTTATCGACCTTTTCGTTGAATCACTTTTAGCTTCTACTAATCTATTATTTAATTATTTTGTTTCTGCTTTAGCTTTTTTCTCAATTTTCTCTTTATGTTCCTTTACTTTTGTTGGGATTGAAAAAGCTTTAACTTTCTTATCCTTTATTATATTATTTTTTACTAATAAATTATGAACTGTTTTTGATGTCTGAGCACCTTTATTCAACCAGTACTCTATTTTTTCTTTATTTAATTCTATTTTTTTATCTTTATCTGCAGGATGATAATGCCCCAAATATTCAAGAACTGAAGAATTTGTGGCTTTTGATTTTTCAGAAACTATTAGCCTATATGAAGGCTGTGCTTTCTTTCCAATTCTTTGTAGTCTAATTGTTAACATATATTATCTTAATCTTTAATTATTGATAGTATTATATATTATTTGTAATTAATAGTCAATAAGTTATGAGCTGTTAAAAAATTGACCTATTTTTTTATATGTGATATAATTATTAGTGTAAATTAATATTATAATAAATGCCAATGATTTATTGGTTTTTTTATTTAATTCTAGTAGAAATTTAATTATTAATTATTAGTATATAGTATGAAACAAATTAAAAAAAACTATGTTACAGAAGAGGGGTATAAAGAAATAGTTGATGAACTAAATAATAGAAAAACAACAATTAGAAAAGAAATTGCTGAAAGGATTAAGTATGCAAAAGAATTTGGAGATTTATCTGAAAATGCAGCATATTCAGAAGCAAAAGAAGCACAAACAGAAAATGAAAGCAGAATTAAGGAATTAGAAGATTTAATACTTGTAACAGAAGTTGTTAAAAAAGATAAAAATAACAACACTATACAAATAGGGTCGTCTTTTACAGTTGAAATAAACGGGCAAAACTTTGATTATTCAATAGTTGGACCTCAGGAAGCTGATCCATCAATTTATAAAATATCTAATGAGGCTCCTTTGGGAAAAGCATTTTTAAATAAAAAAAGAGGAGATATTATTAAATTTACATCTCCAAGTGGAGCTAAAATGGAGTTTAAAATAAAAGATATAAAATAATTGATTTTTATATATAATATGCTATTATCATATTATCTAATATCTTAAATAAGGAGGATGGTATGAATGTTGCTAATTTATGGGATTGGAATGATTGTCCAATAGGGCAACTATTTTATTGGATAAAATACCTTGTGCAGAAAATAAAAGAAGATTCAAAGTTTTATGCAATTTTTTTGATAGTTTCTGGTCTCATATTATTTATTTTGCTTTGGTATTTTGCTTATATTCTTTGTAGATACTAAAAATCTCAAGACTTACTGAGTTATCAGTAAGTCTTTATTATTTTTGACATAATTATATAAATATGATATAATATATTTATATTTCCATAAAGGAGGATATTATGGGTAATATGAGATATATGACTATTGACGCTATATTTAGATATCTCATTTCTGATATCTCCATATATTGGAGGAATAGGGAAGAAAGAGAATATGCATTTAACAAATTTTTTGATAGGTTGTTTTTCTGGTTTAAATCCAAAAGGACACCGATGTGTAAAAAGATTATACTTGCTATTGTTATAGTAAGTATAGTAACCCCAATGGCATATATTATTATTAAAATGTGCTATTGGATCTACATTATATTCTACTGTGCGTTTGGCCCTATTCCATAAAAAATATGCAATGGGGATAATTAGCTCAAATCTATTGAAACAACAATACTTTTGAGCTATTTTTATACCTTTTATTTTAGCACTTGACATATTTGAGTGCTAATAGTAAAATGATATTGGTAATAAAAAATATATGGAAAAGCTAACCAAAAGACAACAGGAATTGCTATATAAAATTACAGAATATTATATAAAAAATGCTGTTCCTGTTGGCTCAAAGCAAATAAGTGAAGACCTGGGCTTAAGCTCTGCAACTATCAGGAATGAAATGGCAGAACTTGAGAAACTGGGTTACTTAGCACAACCACATATTTCTGCTGGTAGGATACCAACTCAAAATGCTTATAAATTTTATGTAGAAACATTTCTACAAAATGTAAAAGATAGGGATTTTGATTGGTCCTTACTGGAAGAATATGAAATAGACTTTGCAAATAGAGATAGCTTAAAAGATTTATCTAAAAAATTAGCTGATAAATTAGAGTTATCAATAATAATAGCTTTTTCAAAGAGTGATGTGTTTTATACAGGTATGTCTAAACTCTTTTCACAACCTGAGTTTAGGAAGGATTTTGTTTACATATCTGATTTTTCTAACTTATTTGATCAGATAGATGAAAAGATAGAACATATCTTTGAAAAAGTTATAGAAATTAATGAGCCTATTATATTAATAGGTAATGATAATCCTTTCTCTAAATTTTGTGGATCTGTAATGTGTGGAATAGACAATAAAATCATATGCATTATAGGGCCAATGAGAATGGATTACAAAAAAGCTATTACATATATTAATATATTAAAAAAAATAAATAATAATAATCAAACTGATGGACAAAGAGCAAAAGCAAAAAGAAGTCAAAAAAAATAATAAAGAAGAAAAGGAAGATACTAGGATAAAAGAAGTTAATGTAGATTATAAAGATACAGCCCTGAGAGCTTTAGCTGATTTAGATAATTATAAAAAAAGGGTTAATGAGGAAAAAGAGGGGTTTGTGCAATTTGCTACATTGAATATAATTAACGATTTTTTGCCTATATATAATCAACTACAGCAAGCTATAGCTCACATACCAGATGACCAAAAAGATATTGGATGGGTAAAAGGAGTGGTAATAATAGCTAGTCAGTTTAAAGAAGTTTTAAAGAGCTATAATATTGAGCAATATGATGTTATAGGCAAGGAGTTTGATCATAATACAATGGAAGCAGTTATAATAGAGAAAGATAATACAAAACCTGATAATATTGTCTTAAAAGAAGTAGAACCTGGATATATGATGAATGGTAAGATAGTGAAATATGCTAAGGTTGTTGTTAATAAATTAAATTAATTAATAATTAATAAAATTATGCATAACAAGAGTTATGTGTAATAGAAAGGGAAATATATGGCTATTGTAAAATGGGAACCATTTCAATTAGATGATTTCTTTGATGATTTTTTTGATAGGGATCTTGTTCCTGTTCTTCCAACAGTAAACAAGTTTATTCCACCAATAAATATTTATGATGATAAAGACAATATCTATGTAGATGTTGCTATATCTGGGTATAATCCAGATAATATAGAATTAAATGTTCAAAATGGTGTACTAACTATTAAAGGTAATACTGAGAAGAAAAGGGAAATAGAAGAAAAAAATTATTACAGAAAGGAAATCAGAACTGGAAGCTTTGTAAGACAAATAGCTTTACCAACAGATGTTTATGGAGATAAAGCTGAAGCAACATTTGATAATGGTGTATTGAAGATATCAATTCCAAAGAAAGAGGAAGTTAAACCAAAGAAAATAGATATAAAGATCAAAGAAAAGAAATAAGAAAAAGGGGCGTGAGTCTTATTGACAAACGCCCCAATAAATTACTTTATATTATTTTTTCTATATCATTATTTGTTATGCAACTCTTACATTGTAGATGGCTACAGGGTATTGATGAGTTTCGACATATTTCATCTGCTGTAATTCTTGCTGCATATAAAGCTTTCCCCCTATCAAATTTTTTAATAATTCTAGAATACATCTCTTTAATCTTTATAACATTGGCTTGATCAGAAAGAATGAGACGAACTTTTTCTCTACATACCTGGTCTTCTACAAATTGCTGCATAGATCCTCCTAAATAAAATTAGAATAATAATATTATTATTCTAATGAAAAAATTAGTCAAGATAAGAAAAAAGAAAAACATAGATTTTAATCTTTAAGACTTTAAGAATTTAAAGATTAAAATATGTGTTTTACACATAAATATAATAAATTAAATAAATTAATAAAAATATATGAGTAAAATATTGGGTATTGATCTTGGAACTACAAATTCTTGTATGGCTATAATGGAAGGTGGTAAACCTGTTGTTCTAGAGAATAAGGAAGGTGCAAGAACAACTCCTTCTGTTGTTGCTGAGACTAAAACAGGAGAAAGAATTGTTGGGCAAGTTGCAAAAAGACAAGCTATTACTAATCCTGTTAATACTTTATATTCAGTAAAAAGATTAATAGGTAGAAGATATAGCGATAAATCAGTTCAATATGATAAAAAATTATTGCCTTATGAGATTATTCAAGGTCCAAATGATGCAATAAAAATAAAAATGAATGGCAAAGAATATGCACCAGAAGAAGTTTCTGCTATGATATTAAGAAAATTAAAAGAAGATGCTGAGAGTAAGCTAGGAGAGCCTGTTACTGAAGCTATAATAACAGTGCCTGCATATTTTGATAATTCACAAAGAGAAGCCACAAAAGCTGCTGGTAAAATAGCAGGATTTGATGTTAAAAGGATTATAAATGAGCCAACTGCTGCTGCATTAGCTTATGGATTTGGTAAAAATAAAGACGAAAAAATAGTAGTTTATGATTTTGGAGGTGGTACTTTTGATGTTACTGTTCTTGAAGTTGCTGATGATGATGGTCGATTGTCAATAGTAGTTAAATCAACAAATGGTGATACACATTTAGGTGGAGATGATATAGATCAGGCTATAATGAATTATATAATTGGAGAATTTAAAAAACAAACAGGTATAGATTTATCCAATGATAAAATTGCTATTCAAAGAATTAAAGATGCTGCTGAAAAAAGTAAAATTGAGTTATCATCATCACTTGAGTCACAAATATCATTACCATTTATAACACAAGGAGCTAATGGCCCAGAGCATTTAGAAATGACATTAACAAGGGCAAAATTAGAAGAAATAGCTATGCCATTTATTGAACGAACGAAAACCCCAGTAGAAAATGCTTTAAAAGATGCTGGACTTTCTAAATCTGATATAAATCAAGTTGTGTTGGTTGGTGGACAAACAAGAATGCCAAAAATAATAGAATATGTAGAAAATCTATTTGGCAAAAAAGCAAATGCAAGTGTTAATCCAGATGAGGTTGTCGCAATTGGAGCTGCTATACAAGGTGGTGTTTTACAAGGTGATGTAAAAGATGTATTATTACTTGATGTAACTCCATTATCTTTAGGTATAGAAACATTAGGAGAAGTTATGACTGTATTAATACCTAGAAATACAACTATACCAACGTCTAAATCACAAATATTTTC
>JAGPKW010000062.1 GCA_018053685.1 Patescibacteria group bacterium | reverse complement strand
TGGGTACTAATATTAACTATCCTTTTGTTCAGCACAATGATAACGAGTACTATTTAGACCATTCATTCAAAAGGGAAAAGAATGGTGCGGGTTGGGTATTTTTAGATTCAAGAAATAATATCGAAAATCTTGATAAAAATACAATTATCTATGCTCACGGGAGAATTGATTCTATTATGTTTGGAACTTTAAAAAATATTACTAAGAGTTCTTGGTACGAAAATAAAGATAACCATATTATCAGAATGTCAACTGAAGCACATAATACTTTGTGGCAAGTATTTTCTGTATATCATATTAAAACTACAAGTGATTATATTGTTAATAATTTTAACAATGATAGTAGTTATAATAACTTTCTTAAACTTATTAAGGAGAGAAGTATTTATAACTTTGATGTTGATCTAAATTCTAATGATAATGTTCTTACTCTTTCTACTTGCTATTCTAAATCAGAGAGGGTTGTAATGCATGCAAAGTTAATAAAACAGGAAAGCAATAAATAGAGATATTTCTGTACTTATTGTTTACTAGGTCTAAGAATTTCCATTAATTTTGAATACAACGAATAAGACACTTTCTCTATTTTTATACTGTCTCTTTTGTCTCATTCTCATTTTACATAGGGTCCAGACGTGTATGTCCCGCCATTTTCAAAATCTTCCAACAAGACCTGTGCACTATCTTTTAAAACCCTTATGGGGATTGAGTTGTTTTGACCTTAAAAAGTGAAAGTTTCAAAAGTAAGGCCTGGTGGATGAAAATATCCCCGCTAACTATATACTGCCCCTCATATTTAAATACACCCTACCGTGATCTCTTGAGAAACTAACCACAACATTATACCCATCCTCTACCCAACTCATACGACCAGTACTATTATCAAACTCATACTCATCCTTACTGCTGTACAATCCTTGGTATTTAGCAATCAATACAGCAAACTCATCAACATCATCTATGCTATCCCCATCAATATCTCCACTATCTAATACTGTAAAATATTTTGTATATTCTGTTTGACCACCAGACTGATTAAGTAAACCATACGAATTCTCGTGTTCTACAAACATACTATCTTCTTCAAACAGATTAGGGAATGTTTCAAAGTAGGCATTCTCTTTAGTAACTTCATTTTTGGGGAAATATACTTGAATATATCCCGTATCATCAGAATCATAATGCGCAGCAGTAACTCTGTACTTATCTATATTTCCTTTTACCATATTAGGTATAGGATACTCATCTAAAATCTCCTCATCAAAGAGATTCTTGTAGTATTCTAAAAATTCTGTCTGAGATGCTTGAGTGTAGAAAACTATATTGAAATAGCTGAACTCTTTATCATCAAAAACGGATATATTTTTTAAATCCCAATTATTATATAGCTTACTAGAACTAACCTTAGTCATTTTATACAACGGTACTTGCTCTATTGGATATTTATCCAAAAGAAAATCCATTTCCTGATTATCTATTACTGTATTCTCTTTCCTCTCCTTCTTACTCTCAGAAGAGTCATTTTCAAAATATTTGACTGAAATTACGATTAGAACAATTATTACTACCCCTATTAGAACATATATTAGATATTTAGATTTGTTTTTCATAGCTAAAATATATTTAAATGTATTTATTAGATTGAGATATGTTCCAATTATAGCATCTTTTTATGGTCAAAATTTATACGCCCTTGAAAAAATTCTTACTCTGACACAATTTCATTTCTTAACTCTTTAATTTCATTCTGAACTTGATTAAACCTTGAGGGAAAACTTAGTTGGGTAATGATTGCTACGGTAATAATTCCAATAATAAAAAAGATAAATATAATAAGAAATATAGCAATTAAATTAAATCTAACCCAATACTTACCTTCAGGAGTTACACCAATCCACATAGATGCCTGCCCATTTAATTTTAATAACTGCTTAAAATCTTCAGACTCAATGTCTTTTAAAGAAATGGCCTTACTTTCTGAAGTTGCTCCTTTACTTCTAAGGTACTGCACTGCAGGTAATATATTTGACCCTGGCCCCATATATGTATAGTGATTATTACTCATTCGTAAATTGAATTAAGTTATTACGAAAGTTTAGCATACAATGTCTCTTTTGTCTCATTGCCATTTACAAAGGTACCAGACGTGTATGTCCCGCCATATTCCTTTGGTTGCTACAAGACCCGTCCACTATGCTCAGAAATCCTTTCTAGCATTGAGTTATTTTCTCTCAAATTGTTTCATTTTCGAAATAATAGCCTGGTGGATTAAAATACCCGTTTTCGGGCTAGTTTTTAGTACCCCTCGGTTCGAAGTAAGAATACCTTTGTTCTACAACAAATTCTATCTAGCTTTCACTTTCATTCTCTACACTTTACTGTTAATACTGATATAATAATCAAATGTACAACAATACTGATATTAATAATCTCAAGAATTATCTCTCATCCCTTCCTCTTGATCTCAATCACACAATGGAAGAATATGAATATAAAAATCCAGTATTAACATTGATAGATGCAGTTCTTTCCATAAATCGTAAATACGAATCATTTGTAAAACCTCGCATAAAGCTAATTAAAGACAGTAATATTGATTCTTTTGATAAGCTTGATGTGGAGTTGAGAAAAGGAAACGAATACTTTGCTTCTCTATGGAACTACAATCATCCACAAAGAGTAGAATTGCTAAGGAATCTCTTGCAATACTTTCTTAATTACAGAATGGACAATAATATTAAGGATGACTTAGAAGCTCTTAAGAAATGGGGAGACGAATCATCTGTTGAGAAATTCGAAGCTTGGGATATACAGGGGATTGCTTTTACAACATACCAATATCTTCGAATGCTCTGTGGTGCAAATACTGTAAAACCAGACATACACATATTAAGAATCGTTGAGAATGGAGTTGGGAAAAAATTATCTCTAAAAGATAGTGTTAAAATAATTGAAGATATTTCAGAAGATATGAATATTAAAGCTAGAGATTTAGACCATGCAATTTGGTTATACAGTTCTTCAAAGTAATACTTACAAATTCTCCAATTGATCGAAATTCATATAGTATTTATGTATATCTTGATCCCAATTAGGATATGTTGGATTAGGTTGATCCATTACAATAGGTAGGATTCTCATACTAGAAGCATTACGAAGTTGTCCTTTCTTTGCTGGAATCTTTAAATATGAATCATTAGAATATTTCAATAAAGGACATACAACAGTACTAGGTATTATCCAAAATTCTGGTTCTCTTTCAAAATTATTCAATTTTACAAAAGCATAGTAGAAATCATCAGATCCACCCTCTTCGTCTTTTTGTGATAGAATAATGCATATGAAAACCTTTGTTTATCATGAGAATGCTTCTGGGGGAGCCTCTTTCACAAAAACTGGGGATGCATGGGGTATAGATGATGATTTAAAAATCTTTGCAGTAGCAGATTCTCCTCTTCGTTGTTTAATCCGTGATACAAAACAATATCCATTTGATGATTATGGCTATGAAGCAGCAAGTAAATTTTGTGAGGGGTTTATTAAACACTGTAAAACCCATTTATCTTCAAAATCTTTTTCTTTGGAAACATTAAAAGAGATACTAATAGAATCTAACAAGGATATAAAGAAATTAAATATTCAACTGGGTAAAAAGTTTAAGGACCCCCTAAATTATGACCTAGCCGAAACAGTTGGTGTTGGTGCAGTTATAAAAGGTTCTACATTATATTATGGTGGTTTGGAAGATTGTTATGTTAATGTTCTTCGAGGAGAAAATTTAGAAAATGTTGCTAAGTGGAAGTATCAAATAGTTAAAGTTAGTAAATATATAGATAAGCTCTCCCATGAGAACAAATTACAAGACTATATACCTAAAGAATTAAAGAATAGATTAAAAAAAGAAAATGAATGGGAGCCTTGCTGGTGTAACTATCTTAGAAACAATGTAAATGCCCTGGATGAAGAAAGGAATCTTGTAGGATGGGGCTGTTTTACAGGAGAAAAAGAAGCTGAAGAATTTATTCAAACACACTCCGTTGCACTAAAGAAAAATGATCATATCTTGTTATTCTCAGATGGAATGATTCCCGTATTAAGAGATAAAGATTTTATTAATTGGTTTTTACAAAATGTAACCTTATCCTTCTATTTTCAATATCAAGTTAGAAGTAAAATAATGAAATTGTTAGATAATAGCGAAGAAGCAAATAAAGAGAAAACTCTAATCTATATGCAATATTAATTTATGAAAAGTTTTAAAATCTTTGAATACAAAACAGTTAAACTCTCATTTGCTTGGTATGATTTATGGATAGGTCTTTTTATTGATACGGATAAAAGAAAGATATATATCTGTTTAATTCCTACACTATTAATTACAATTAGATTCTAGAAATAATACACTTTCACTCGCTTTTTATACTGTCTCTTTTGTCTCATTCTAGAGTCCAGACCCGTATGTCCCGCCATTTTCAACATGTTCCAACAAGACTCTCTATTATATATTAAAACCCTTGAATACTATTAAGAATTCTCTAAAAGCCAATGTTTTCTAAATTCCTCAAATTTTGTTTTTAAAGAATCAAAGTCTGTAATACCAATATCCCAAGAATCTAATCCCTCTTGAAAAATTACTCTTTTTTCTGGTGAACTACCTATCTTTCTTCGCATTGGATCTACCCATATCCATTTATCCTGATTTATATCATAAATCTGTGAATAAATATGTCCACTAATTGAACCACCTCCATTTCTTAACCATTCTTCATCAATTGTTTCAACATACTTTGCTGGGATTCCAGAGGCTCTTGCAAAAGTTATAAATAACAATGCAGCATCAGTACATCCAGTTATATATCCATCTTTAAGTATTTGATCTGCTGTTCTTTTTCTAAATATTTTTTTATTAGAATTTCTAGATTCTACAACAGAAGGACAAATATCTAATATCTTCTGAACTTTTTCTAAGGTAGTTCCAAGTATTTTCGAAGATATTTTTTCTATTGTTGGTGTTACTTGAGTTTGTGTACCAGAAACTAAATATTTTTTAATCTCATTATCTTGAGTCTTTAATACTTGTAATTCATCCATATATCCTATTATATCAAGAATAAAACATCTTATCATTCTTTTTATTTTGTCTCATTATCATTTTGATATAGGTTCAAGACATGTATGTCCCACCATATCCCAATGATTGCTACAAATTCAGTCTACTACATCTTAAAATCTTAAAAGTAAAACCAAGTACTAGTAATAGAATTAACCATTTTTAAGCTGGTTTTATATAATTACAAATAGAAAGAGAATAAACTAGCTACTACTTCTCTT
>JAGPKW010000061.1 GCA_018053685.1 Patescibacteria group bacterium | reverse complement strand
ATCGTAAAAATGCTCTTTATGTTTTATTCCTCCATCTAATATATAGATGTTATATTTTTTATTACTTTTAGCATTTTGTAATATTGTATATATAGTTACCCATAAATGTGGTTCATAATTAGAATCAGAAGATAGAACTATATGAACACAGCTACTTTCTATTCTTTGCAATGATTTAAGTTCAGAGATTATATTTATCATTTGTTTATTATCTTTTTCCATTGAATATCCCTTTTACTTTGTTTATTGCTCTGGGGCCATATTTCCAAATTATTTTTTTTATCGTTAGGGAAATTCCTTGATATTTAAAAAGGTAGAATAATTTTGAAACTTTATTCATAGAGGCAAGCTTTTCTTCGAGTAGATACCCCGATTCTTTCCCGGATGCAATTTCCTCACTTACTTCGATATATCTATGACAGAGGTTTGAAATACTAACATGATATTTTGAATACTCTTTGTCCTGAAGTAAATATCCAATAATATTTGTTAAACCTTCAAGATGTTTCCTTGGATTATTCGCAGCACTATTTGGATTTACATTTACAATTGTAAGCGCTTTATCAATACCAAGAAGTTTTGTATCTCTTAAGATATCCAGCCAAAAACAAGTATCTTCTCCTACTCTTATATCTTCACGAAAGCGAAAACCGTTTTTCTTTAGATATTCTGTCTTTACCATGACCGTAGGTGTAGCAATTTGACAACTTTGGATAATTTGAGGAATAACAATACCAGTTAGTTTTCCTATATCAACAGTCTTATCTCTTTTATTGTTTCTACGAATATATGATGTGTGACTTACATTATATTTTGTAAGGTATATTTCAGTAAGTTGTTCCTCTATTTTTTCTGGCAAGAATTCATCATCTGAATCTAGAAAAGCAATATATTCTCCAGTTGCATTCTCTATACCAGTATTTCTTGCTGTAGCAGGACCTTTATTAGTAGAGAAATTGATTATTTTTATCCTTTTATCTTTTTGAATATATTCTCTTAGTTCACTTATATTTTGTGTAGATCCATCATTGATTAAAAGAATTTCTAAATTTGAATGTGTTTGCGTTCTAAGAGAATCAAGACATCTTAACAAAGGCTTAATCCTATTATAAAATGGAATTATAACAGAAACCTTAATATCTTCTAGTCTCCCAATGGTATGTTTATAAATCTCTTTCATTTCATTAGTGCAATATTCTATTGCCCCTTCATACGGACTGTTTATGCGCAAGAAAAGAACCATTTCTTTATAGAAGTTATAGACACTATCCTCGAGTTCTGCTTTTCTCTTTTCGCTTATAGACTGAATCATTGATATCCATAATTCATTTCCTTCTGTAATTGCATTAGGGTTTTTGTTTGAATCTTGTAATGGATGAATTCTTGTTTTTGTAATAATAATAGGAACATGTTCAAACTTATATGATTCCATGAATCTTCTCCACATATCATAATCTTGAACACATTTCAGTGTTTCATCAAATTTTCCATACTTATCAAATGCAGATTTAGGAATAAGTAAGGTAATACCATTAATACAACCTCTTAGAAGTGCATATTCAGGTTTTTCTTTAAGTTCTTTATGATCTAATTTTACAAATTGTATATGTTCTCCTTTTCCGTTTATTAATTCATAATCACAGAATAAAATTTTTTTATCATCATAATTCTTAGAAAGATACTTTATTTGTTTTTCAATCTTGTTAGGATAATATATATCATCGTGACTTAACCATGAAAAATATCCTCCTTTCATTTTCTCTATTCCCATATTCAATGCACTAGATACCCCTCCATTCTCTTTCTTAAAATATCTAATTTTCTTTCCATATGATTTACATATCTTATCTGTCTTACCCTTATCATTACTACCATCATTTATTACTATTACCTCTATATTCTTATATGTTTGTGCTAATGCACTATCTATTGCCTCTCTTAAATAGTTACTACCATTGTATACTGGAATTACTATTGAGACTTTTGGATTAAATGATTGTTTCATATTATTGCGAAAATTTTATTTATAAGCCAACAAATTATATCACAATGATTTCTGTTATTTTAAGACTTTCTCTCTTATTTTTAAGATGATATTTGTAGTAGTTTTTCTAACTCCTTGTGTTTGAAATAACTCCGTTAAATGCTGAAGCTCTCTTAATGGCTTGGTACTTTTCCATAAAAGAGAACTTTGTAATTCAGAAAGTGCATCTCTTTTTTGTTTCTCAATTGCACCTTCATACAAAGAAATAATCTCCCTCATATATTTATCTGAATTATTATTCCATTGGATAGAATCTCTCTTGCAATATTCAAGTAATTGTGATTCATTCGAATTTAACAGTACTCTAATCAACTCCTTCCACTTCTCAGCAACGATTTCCTTTTGATATTTATTTGCTAATTCATGAGCATTATTACTCATCTTAACAAATTTAGTTCTGTCTTCAAGGAGTTCAACAACCTTTTTTGCCATAGATTCAATATCACTATTCTCTACAACAAAGCCATTTTCTTCGTCAGAGATAATTTCAGATACACCACTCCCACTGAACACAACTGAAGGAAGACCAAAAAGTGCCGATTCTAATATAGTCAAACCGAATCCCTCTCTTTCTGAAGACATGATATTAACAGATGCCTTTTGATAATAATCAGAAACATTGTGAATTTCTCCAGTAAAAATAATGTTTTGTTCTGGTATCGCTAATCTCTTTATTAAATCTCCTACAGACTCATTTTCTGAAGCACCAATTCGCATATGTAAATCATATGGACCTACAACATAAAGTTTTGTCTTTGGTTTTGATTCTAGAATCTTAGCGAACACCTCAAACAATCTGTCTATCCTTTTTCTTGGAGTATTAAATCTCGCCACAGAAATTATATCTAAAGGTTTATCTCTCTTCCATTCATCTCCCTCAGAAGTTATAGTTAACGGATTCTCCATAACTAAAACCTTATTAGTAAAAACTTTACTAATAATTGCACTTACTTTGGATAACCACAAAACTACACTTACTTTATTGTAAACATCCTTTCGAACATCAATTACCTTACTTAGTGTTTTATCATAAAAAGGTTCAAAGTAACTTTCATGATTCCACATAATTACCCTTATTCCTAAATTCTCAATATGTTCATAAAGATTTAGTAATGGAGCAAAACAATTGTTGCTTCCCACAAACACATCTACTTCCAATAATTTAAGAAGTTGAGGTATTGAAAGAAAATCGGATTCTTCTAACTCAAGAAATCCCACCCTCTTGTCCAAAATATAACCATTCTCATTACCTTCTTCTCTGATACAACATACGATGGTCTCATACTCATCTCCGAGAAGTGGAGATATAACTGAAATAACTCGATTAATGCCTCCTCTGTCATACCAATTCCCTGTAAAAAATAAAACTCTTGGTTTTGTCTTTTTAGAGTAATTTAAAACTGTTTCTAGAGTATTTTGATTTAAAGAAGTATTGTCCAGTTCAGAAATATGAACCTTAGCATTTGTCTTGCCTTTTCTGTATTCAGAAAGAATACTGTTTAACATTTCTCTTTCTAAATACGAGATAACTTCATCATATAGGGTTGATTCTTTGAAAGATTTATATAGAATCTTATAAAATTCCGAACGAGAACTTGATATCTCTAACATTTCTTTTTCCGAGAGGGAAGAAAATACTCCAAGCCAAAAATTGTTACATTCTTCAATGTGTTTATCAATTAACTTTTTACTTCCTTGTTCAAGATGAGATCTGGATTTTAGAACAATATTGTTATCATAATATATATTAGTTTCCTTTAAGATTCTAAACCATAGATCATAATCTTGGGTTGTAGATAATTCTTCATTAAATATTCCAACTTTATTAAAAATTGTATGATGAATTAACATTGAGCAACCATTTAGTATTAAATGAAAGAATGGATATAATGGTTTATTTAAATCTTCAATATTATGTTTAGCTTCAAAGTCTGTTTGTGTAATATGATTTCCATCTTTGTCTATTATTTCATAGCCTGAATATATTACTGTGGTTTTATCTTCTAACTTAGAGAGTGCTTCTATCTGTTTCTCTACCTTCTCTGGATAATATATATCATCATGACTTAACCATGAAAAATACTCTCCCTCCATCTTCTCTATTCCCATATTTAATGCACTTGCTACTCCTCCATTTTCCTTTTTAAAATATCTAATCCTATTTCCATATGATTTACATATCTTATCAGTCTCGCCTCCATCATTACTTCCATCATTAATTACTATTACCTCTATATTCTTATATGTTTGTGCTAATGCACTATCTATAGCTTCTTTAAGATAGTTACTACCATTGTATACTGGGATTACTATTGAGACTTTTGGATTGAATGGTTTGGTCATAGGTTTCAAATCAATCAAGAATTTTATTTTAATTTTTTCAGAACATGTTTTACCGAGCGTAAAGGTTTTGTGATTCTCCAGCTTCTACTTTCTTCCATTAAAGAAATCACTTCTTTTAATTTAACATTGTCTGTGCTTAATCCCAGGATTTCTCTACCCAGTTCTAATATTTTCTTTTCTAATGCACTATTCTTCTCCTCTAATTCTAAATTTCTCTTTTCTAATGCACTATTCTTCCCCTCTAATTCTAAAGTCCTCTTTTCTAATGCATCATTTTTCTCCCCTAATTCTAAATTTCTCTTTTCTAATGCACTATTCTTCCCCTCTAATTCTAAAGTCCTCTTTTCTAATGCATCATTTTTCTCCCCTAATTCTAAATTTCTCTTTTCTAATGCACTATTCTTCCCCTCTAATTCTAAAGTCCTCTTTTCTAATGCATCATTTTTCTCCCCTAATTCTAAAGTCCTCTTTTCTAAATTTTGATTCTCGTTTTGAAGAATGATTAAATCCTTTTTAATTGGCTCAATAAAACTTGTAATCGATTTAAGAAGGTGGAAAATCGCATCCTGATTTCTTTGTATCTGTAACTCGCGAACTTCTATTGAATCCTTCTTCATTTTTTTCACATCAATGTACTCAGCCTTTATCATTATTCTATTATCAGGTTCTTCATTTATAATAGTAACAGAATATCCTTCTGATCTTAAAATTTCAAAACATCTAATAGCACAAAATTCAGAATGTATTTCAATATAAAATATTGGTCTATATTTTTTTATAGTTTCTAAAGCACCTAGTAGAAAGTCATACTCTGCTCCCTCTATGTCAACCTTTATTATGTCTGGTACCTCTTGACTCTCCCTTACAAAGGTATCTAAAGTTTTAACTTCAACAACCACTTCCTCAAATCCAGAAGGAAGCTCAGAATCTCGTAAGGTAGAATGACTCCCTTTCA
>JAGPKW010000060.1:2566-5366 GCA_018053685.1 Patescibacteria group bacterium | reverse complement strand
AGAGAAATAGGATTTTCATTTGAAACTAAAAAAAGAATAATTCTTGGAACTTATTCATTATCTGCTGGATATGCTGATAAATATTATAAAAAAGCTTGTATAGCAAGAAATTTAATAAAAACAGAAATAGATAATATTTTTAATAATGTTGATGTTATATTGGCACCAACATGCCCAACTTTGCCATTTGAAATTAATCCAACAGCAGCATTAGATCCAATGACAGAATATTTAGCTGATATATATACTGTAATGCCTAGTCTTACTGGAATATGCTCTTTAAATATACCATTAGGTTTTATAAACAATCTTCCTACTGGTATGCAAATAATAGGGAATAGATTAGAAGAAGATAAAATTATTGAATTTGCAAAAATATGAATAAATATACACCAATTATAGGATTAGAAACACATGTTCAACTAGATACAAAATCTAAGTTATTTTGTTCTTGTAATAATGAATCATTTGATGCAGCGCCTAATACTAATATATGTCCTATTTGTTCAGGGCAACCTGGAACACTACCAGTTATAAATAAAACTGCCATATTATATACTGTTAAAGCTGGTATTGCAATGCATTGTGATATAAATAAATATTCAAAATGGGATAGAAAAAGTTATTTCTATCCAGATTTACCAAAAGGATATCAAATATCACAATATGATAAACCATTGTGCATTGGTGGATATATAGATATTTTGTTAGATAATAAAGAAGAAAAAAGAATTAGGTTAAATAGAATACACTTAGAGGAAGATGCTGGTAAATCTATACATGATAGAAGTATTGAATATACTTATCTTGATTATAATAGATGTGGGACACCTTTAATAGAAATAGTATCTGAACCAGATTTGTGTTCAGCTTCAGAAGCTGACAAATATGGAAAAGAAATTAGAAGAATAGTTAGATATCTTGGCATATCTAGAGCAGATATGGAAAAAGGACATATGAGATTTGATATAAATGTTAATGTAAAAATAGAGACAGATAATAATGAAACAAAATATACACCAATAGTAGAAGTAAAAAATTTAAATTCGTTTAAGGCATTAATTAAAGCAATAGAATTTGAAATAAATAGGCAAATAGAAGATTTTGAAAAAACTGGAATTACTAAAAGTGAAAAAAATAAAACTACAAGACTTTGGAATGATAACAAAGGTATAACATCTCAAATGAGAACTAAAGAAGAAGCTGCTGACTATAGATATTTTCCAGATCCAGATCTTGTTCCAATAATATTAGATGATGATTATATAAACAATGTAAAAAAAGATATTTCAGAATTACCAATAGATAAATTAAAAAAATATTTAAGTCTAGGACTGGAAAATAATATATCTAATTATATTGTTGATAATAAAAATCTTGCAGATTATTTAGATTCTTGTTTGTTAAAAATAGGCGATAATAAAGAAATGCAAAAAGAATTTCTAAATTGGTTTGGAAGAGATTTTTTTCAATTACTAAATCAAGTATCTAGTAATGATAAAATAGAAGATAGCTCTGTTATAAAAATTACAGAAGATGATTTTATAGAGCTTATAACTCTTATAGTTAATAAAAAGATAACTAGAAATTTAGCAAAAGAATTTTTAATAGATATGTGGGATAATGATAAAAAGCTTATAGAATTAAAACAACAAATACCACAAGAATCTCTAGATATAGATCAAATAATAAACAATGTTTTGGAAAATAATCAGAATATGATAGATCAATATAAAAATGGAAATATGAAAGTATTTAATGTACTTATAGGTCTCGTAATGAAAGAAAGTAAAGGGCTTATTAATCCTAAAGATATAACAAATAAATTAAAAGAAATATTAGAAAAATGAACATAATTTTAATATTTTTTTTATCAATGCTTTTATCGCCAGTTGGCTATATAATGTTAAAGTATTTAAATATAAAATAATGGATCAAAAATTTATTAGAAATTTTTGTATAATAGCCCACATAGATCATGGAAAATCAACATTAGCCGATCGTTTTTTAGAATTTACCAATACAATACCAGAAAGAAAAATGAAAGAACAAGTTCTAGATAGTATGGATCTTGAAAGAGAAAGAGGAATTACAATAAAATTACAGCCAGTACAAATGAAATATAAGTTTAATGGAGATGAATATTGTTTAAACTTAATAGACACACCTGGCCATATAGATTTTAATTATGAAGTATCAAGATCCCTTGCTGCATGCGAAGGAGCATTACTTGTTGTTGACGCTACACAAGGAGTACAAGCTCAAACAGTTGCAAATTTGTATCTTGCAATAGATCAAGGATTAGAAATAATCCCTATAATAAATAAAATAGATCTTCCAAATGCTAATATAGAAAGAACAACAAAAGAAATCATCAACCTTATAGGCTGTAAAAAAGAAGAAATAATATTAGCATCTGGGAAAACTGGTTTTGGAATAGAAAAAATATTACAAAATATAATAGAAAAAATACCTAGTCCTAATGGTAATACAAGCCCAGATGCTACTCAGGCTCTTATATTTGATTCTCTATATGATAAATATAGGGGGGCTGTAATGTATATAAAAATAGTAAATGGGGAATTAAAAAAAGGAGATATTATAAAGCTCATAAATAAAAATACAGAAAGTGAAATATTGGATATCGGCATTTTACATCCAGAAATGATGTCTACTGATTATTTATCTACTGGGCAAATTGGATACGTAGTAACAAATATAAAAAATATATCAGAAACAAAGGTGGGAGATACTATAACATTATTAAAAAATACTCATATACAGCCTTTGCATGGATATA
>JAGPKW010000060.1:0-2466 GCA_018053685.1 Patescibacteria group bacterium | reverse complement strand
ACTGATTATTTATCTACTGGGCAAATTGGATACGTAGTAACAAATATAAAAAATATATCAGAAACAAAGGTGGGAGATACTATAACATTATTAAAAAATACTCATATACAGCCTTTGCATGGATATAAAAAAGTAAAACCCTTTGTGTTTGCTGGAATATTTTGCAAAGATAGTTCTGAGTATAATATATTGAGAGAGGCAATGGAAGAAATAAGCCTAACTGATAGTGCAATAGAATATGAGCCAGAAAAAAATCATGGTTTAGGATTTGGTTTTAGGTGTGGATTTTTAGGATTATTACATTTAGAAATAATATCAGAAAGGTTAACAAGAGAATATAATTTAGATCTTGTAATAACTACACCATCTGTAGAATATATTGTAAAATTAAAAAATGGGAAAGAAGAAACTATACATAGCCCTTGGGAATTAAAAGACCCATCTGTTGTAGATTCTATATATGAACCATATGTTTCATCAGAGATAGTATCAAATACAGAATTTATGGGACAAATTATGGAATTATTGGAAGAATACCATGGAATATATAAAAGTATGGACTATTTAGAAGAAACAAGAGTTATGCTAAAATATGAAATGCCACTTGCATCTATACTTGTAGATTTTTACGATAAATTAAAAAGCGTAAGCAAGGGTTATGCTTCTTTAAATTATGAATATCTAGATTTTAGGAAAGCTGATATAGTAAAAATAGATATATTTATTGCATTAAAGCCAGTAGAAGCATTGTCTGTGTTAGTATATAGACAAGATGCATATAAAGAGGGAAGAAAAATAGTTGATAAATTGAAAGCAATATTGCCAAGAGAATCATTTGAAATAAAGTTACAAGCTTATGTTGGAGGGAAAATAATAGCATCTGAGAGAATCCCACCATTAAGAAAAGATGTGCTAGCAAAAATGTCTGGCGGTGATTATACAAGAAAATTGAAATTGCTCCAAAAACAAAAAGAAGGTAAGAAAAGAATGAAAAATGAAGGAGTGGTTGATATTCCTCATGAAGTTTTTTTAGAAATGTTAAAAAGATAAATAATAAATAAAAATAAATGAAAAAGAAAACAAAAAATATAATAAATATATCAATAATTGTATTAATGGTGCTTGCAACTATTTTGGGTATTATATTACCATTTATTATGTAAATATATGGCTGTACAAAGGAATTATGCATACAAATCTGAATTTAAAAAAAAACAAAAAATAATAAGATATATTTTAATAGCTTTTATAATTATATTTACCATAATATTTATAAATGTTATAAAAATATTACTTCAAAAAAATAGAGAAGATAAAAATATAGAAGAATTAAATGAAAAAATAAAAACAATGGAGGAAAGTAATGAATCACTAAAAAATCTTATAAAACAAGCCAATAATGATACAGAGAAAGAAGATATTATAAGAAACAATCTAAACATGAAGAATGAAGGAGAAAATGTTGTTGTTATAACTGATAATAAAATAGAGACTGAAATAAAATTAGCTCCAAAAGAAAAAATAGATTCATCACAATTAAAAAATTATGAAAAATGGTATTATTACTTCTTTGATAAATAATAACTATGGAAGAAAGTGAAAAATTAAATAAAAAAACATATTTTTTTATTATAGCAATATTATCTATTATAATATTGCTAATATTGATAGATTTTTTTATTAAAAAAACTATATATTTAAAGAATCCAGAAAAAGGATTTTTGTATACATACGCTAAAGTTAGGAACATACCAGCTATAACTATATATGGAAAAAGTATAAATTATATTGATTTTCAAAATATACTAAATAAAAATATTTATTTCTATAATAAAGTTTATGATATAGATAAAATACCAGCTAATGAATATATAAAAGATTCCATTGAGAAAAAGCTCACAATAGATACAATAATAAACAATTTAAGTAATAAATATAATATAAAAGTTACAGATAGGGAAATTTATGATGAAACAAAAAAATATATTAATAAATTCGGGTCAGAGGAAAAGCTAAGCACAGATTTAAGTAATTATTATGGAATTAATATTCAATTTTTTCAAAATAATTATATAAAACCATATATATTAAAAAATAAGCTGAACAATTTTATAAAAACAGATGAGAAAATAAACAAAGATAAATTTAAGAAAATAAAAGATATATATAGTAAGATTAAGAATGATAACTTTTTAACAATAGCTAAATTTTATAATGAGGATCCATACCTTCAAGAAAGTGGAGGAATACTAGATTGGATGGATAAAGATACTTTGAAATCTATTTTCCCAACTCTAAATGATTTAAATATAACAGAAAATTATGTTAGTGATATATTAAGAAATGAAGATGGATATTATATTATAAAAATATTAGATGTTGATAACTCTATTATTAAAAATCAAAAAGTAAAAATAGCTGTAATAAAAGTAGAATCACTCAATCTAAATGATTATTTGCAAAAAC
>JAGPKW010000059.1 GCA_018053685.1 Patescibacteria group bacterium | reverse complement strand
TGGACATTCTTTTTCTAATATCTTTTTTACTTGTTTTTCACTAATATCATATCCTACTACTATATATTTTTTAGATTTTACAATAGCTAATGCTAATGGTAATCCTACATATCCTAATCCTATTACAGATACTTGTTTCATATTAATAACTAATAAAGAAAATTAATAATGGATTATACTATTTATTTCATATTGAGATTATATCCTTTATCATTAAGAGATTTAATTACTTTTAATATCATTTTAGAATCATTGTAGAGAGGGATTGTGATATATACTTCGGATTTATTCATTATTTGTTTTCTTCTCATAAGTTATACCAACAATTAATAAAATAATACCTAATATTATCTCAGGATAAACAACAAAAGCATATCTATCTATTATAGCTCCAGTAACAACATGGAAAATCACATGTAAGAAAGCAGATCCTAATAAAATAACAGAAAAACTATACAGTCTTGTATTCCTAGAGATATGCTTTCTTGACCTAAAAAATTTAATAATAGAAATAACTACCAAAACTGGTAGGAGAAGATATAAAAATTTAAAGAATACAAGATGAAACTCTGCATACTGATTAATTAACTTATTATCACTCAACTTAAAAAGCTTATAAGAATGTAAATTCTCAAACTCACTAGTATCAAAAAAAAGTCTAAGCCAATCATAGTTATCATCATCATTCAAATAATGAAGACCAAGAGACCTATTTTCATTACTTAAAGGTGAAAACTTTTTGACTATATGCCACTCATCAGGATTAAACTCCCGAGCATAAATATTAATTGTCGCCAAATAACCAGAAAAATAAGAATCAAGAACAACCATTGGATATTTAATTAATATCTCAAACAATAACTTAACTGAATCTACAAGCGAGAAAGTCTCTCCTTCATATGAATAAACCATTCTATCTATAAGTTCTCCTGATGGAGATATTACTTCAATTATTTTTGTTCGATTTAATAGCCCATCATTGGATAAATCTTCCTTTATAATTTTTTCTTCATCATTAGAAACAAATTCTATCTCTTTAATATTATCAAGATTAATACTACTAATATTCTTATCAATTCTCACATTTATAATTCCCCCTGTTACTCCGCCAACCATAAAATCTTGACTGGTAATAGATTCTTCATAATAAACACCATTCTTAGTAAGAAAATTACTCCACCATGAGATTGATAATATAAGACAAACAATACAACACAAAAATATACCAATCCTTCTTAAAATATTTTGTATACTCTTATCTCTTATGATTGATAATATTATTGAGATAAACAAAGGAAAAAGAATTCCAGATACATATGGCTGTTTAAGAAACCATAAAAATACAAAGGATAAAACAAAATATAAACAACATAAAATATAATGTACTTTTTCTTTTTTATAATCCATTTCATACCAAATCCAGCAGATACAACAGGAAAGTAAAGATATTGGTATTGCAACAAACTCAGTAAGAAGAACATGGAAATAACCAAAAAGAATAGGATTAAATAAAATAAAGAGAATAATAATTAAATCAATTAAAATCCTTAAGGTTTTATTTATTGGAAAAGTTTTATAAAGCCAGTTTAAAACACCAAACAAAACAATAAGTAATATCAAAAAGAAACAATATGATATCGATAAAGCCCCTATTACATTATCACCAAAAACTAAAGTACCTAAATAAATAATTAAAGGAAACACAGGACCTCTAATTGTATCCCATGCTGATATAGGAAGAACACCTCGGAAAATTTTTAAATAGCCATAATATGTCACAGAGTCTGGAGCCATAAGCCAAGGCATTATGAAAAACAGTATGGTAACAATAAATATTAAAGCTCCAAAACATATTTTCTCAGTTTTATTCATACAAAAAACATTAATTTAAAAAGTTCTTTATATTTTTAAGAACCTCTTTATCATACTTTTCTTTCCATTCAGAGTACAACCTCAATACTTCTTCTCTATTCTCTAAACACATCATTATCTTCTCATAAATTGCAATTGGATCATCAACCTTATCAACTACAACAAAATCTTTTAGTTTACTATTTTCCCAGTAATGATGATTATTCCCTGTAATACAAGGAACTCCTAATTCAAAGCTCTCTAGTGGTATCATAGGTGCACATTCTGAATATGTAACATATAAATTAATATCATTTTTACCCATTCTCTTTAGAAGTTCTTTCCTAGAAACAGTTCCTCCTTCTCCGCTAATTTTAACTTTTATAATATCAGCAAATTCACGAGTTTTGCGATTAAGAGGAATACAATCAACAACAGCACCTTCTATTAAACTTGCAGCAGAGAGTTGATTATAGAAATTCTTAACCCATCTATCACTTGATCCATATAAACCTATTCTTACTTCCTTTCTATTTTTAGTTCTAGAGCTATCTAAACTAAAATCTTTCTTCTTTATAGAGGAATTATTCATTACAAATTCAGTTTTATAACCTCTTCTCTGATAAAATTCCGCCGAACTTTTCTTTACAAAAGCTATTGAAGAAAAAACACCCTCATTATACAAGGCAAAAACCTCCTTAAGCTGAGCCCAGTCATATGATTCAACATTCAGACTGTTTCCTCCATGCCAAATTACCTTTAACTTTATACTCTTATCTAAAGTTTTTATCTTTCTAGCAAGATTCTGCCAACCCATAGCAAGTCCACTAAAAACAACTATCCTTGGTCTATGATTTATTATAAGATGAGCAATTTTTTCTAGATAGCTATCAAAAAAAATCTCTTCTAATGCTAAAGTATTCTTAGGAAATAACTCCTGTGTCGCATTAGTAACACCAATCCAATCAGGATTATGAATAACAATGTAATCACCATCTCCTATTTCATCAAGCCTAATAGAAACTTCTTGAACTCTCTTTTGCAAATAAAAATAATGCCTAATTTTCCTAATTAATAAAACAAGTGGGTATAGAAGAAGCTTTATCAACTTTTTGACCTTATCTCTTACCTTCAATATAAAACTTACAATCTTCTCCCCCTTTTTACTTCCTACTAACCTATATAATTTAATAAGTAGTTTTTGATTTGAAGAAACCCAGCTAGCATTATAATAATGTATCATACATGTATTCTCAGTAAACATGTTGTCCGTATGATCAAAACTAAGAGGATAAAAATAATCTCTAGAGTAAATACATATACCATTTTTTAATTTCTGATTTTTTAGGTACTTAAACTTTAAACCATACTTGTGAATTAACAACTCTGTAAGGATATGCGGAATAGAAATTGAATACATATCTTTCTCTTCACTCACAAATGAAAGCTCTTGATATTTTTCCCATAAATCTTCTATCAAAGGATGATGTGGTTTCTTTACTCCTAAAACCCCAACAGCAACAAAGTCTTTTGATTCCCAGCCAGCAAAAACCTCATCATTTAAAAGAAATTCTATGTTATTTACAACAAGCATATCTGTATCAAAATATATACCACCATATTCCTTTAATGCATAAATCCTTGCAACATCAGATACAAAAGCCCATTTCTTTTGTTTATATGCCCATTGCGAAAATTTCGTTACATTAACATCAAAATTACTTTCATCCCAACGCATTATTTTATAGTCAGGCAAATATTTTTCCCAGCTTTTAATACATTTTTTTGCTAATTTTGGAAGTGGCTTCCCACCAAACCAACAGTAATGAATGATTTTCTGCGACATCAGTTATCTAATATAAGTTACTAGGGCTATTTTATCATAAAATGTTTAAAATATATAAGTTGACGTAATAAGTATTATAAAGCTAGAATTGATTATGAAAGTTTTAATATGTAATACACTTGAAAATAAAGGAGGTGCTGCTAAAGCTGCATACAGAATATATGAGTCTGTTAAACAGCAAGGTGTTGATGCTATTTATGTATACAAATATAAGGATGGAACAGAATCAAAATCCATTATTCCAAAAATTGATGCAATCCCTAAATATCTATTTTCAAATAGCAGAAAAATTCCCTTTAGTACATCTATATTCTCTTTTGGTGGACAAAAACTAATCAAAAAATATAATCCTGATATAGTACATTTAAACTATATCAATATGGGGATGTTCTCTATAAAAGAAATCGGACAAATAAAAGAACCAGTGGTATGGACTCTTCACGATTCATGGACATTTACAGGAGGATGCCATTTACCCAATGATTGTCAAAGATATAAGAACTCCTGTGGTAATTGCCCAGCACTAAAATCTAAAAAAAATAATGATTTAAGCAATTTTGTTTTTAATCAAAAATTAAAATACTGGAAAGATAAAAATATTCATTTGGTCTGCCCAAGTAAATGGATAATGTCAAAAGCTAAAGAAAGCCCACTCTTTGAAAAAGATAATATCCATCTTATTCCTAACCCCATAAATACAGATGTCTTTAAGCCAATGGATAAAAGAACATCAAGACAAAAGTACAACTTGAGAGCTGATAAGCGTTATATTTTATTCGGATCTGTCAACCCTTTTGAAGATCCTAATAAAGGCTTTCATTTATTAATAGAATCACTTAAAAGAATAAAAACACCTAATACAGAATTATTGGTTTTTGGTTCTCAGACGAACATTCCAAAAATAAAATCAAAAATCCCTATAAAAAATATTGGATTTGTTAAAAATGAAAATGATCTTGTCTATTTATACAGTGCTGTGGATATAACAGTAAATACTTCAATTAGTGAAAATTTACCAAATACAATAGTAGAATCATTAGCCTGTGGAACACCATGTATCGGATTTAAAATTGGAGGTATTCCAGATATCATTAATAACGAAATTCTAGGAAAGACTGTATCCCCCTTTAGCATATCCGAATTCTCTTCATCTATTGATTCAGAACTTGAGAAAAAAAATATAGATAAAAAAGAAATCAGTAATAATATTGAGAAAAGATTCGGATATAATACAATCTCTAAAAAATATCTAAACCTATATCAATCTTTAACCCTATAAATAGGCTTCTATTACCTTGTCTACAGTATCATATTCATGCAATCTTCCATCTTTTAAAAATAATGTCCTATCACAAAATTCTTTAACAGGAATAGAAGAACTAATTCTTTATCACATATATCTCCTTTTACAAATGTATATCTTTTATCATTTTCTATATCTTTAAGATTTTCTAAATTCCCTGCATATGTTAATTTATCTAAATTAATAATATGATCATTAGGATATTTAGATAACCAATATCTTATAAAGTTAGAACCTATAAATCCACAACCTCCTGTTATTAAGAGAGTCATACTATATTTTATTTAAATTAAATAAATTTCTTTATCCATTTATCTTACTATACTAAAATAACAAAATAAACATTATAATTAAATAACATGGAGTGGAGAAACTTTATAAAAAAGTCCCTAAATTGGAA
>JAGPKW010000058.1 GCA_018053685.1 Patescibacteria group bacterium | reverse complement strand
TTTTTATTTAAAACAGATTTTATACTTCTATTTTTTCCTAAAATAGTATTTTGGTCAGCAACTCTTGAAGGGTTATTTCTTAAAGTTAAATCAGAACCTAAATCTACATCATCAAAAGATAACATCTGTTTTTTATTTTTAGGATTTAATCTTTCTAAATTTATAGTATTATTATCTAATATTATTTCGTGAGGTAATTCTGGTAATTGATTATCTATAGTATTACTCAACGGTAAATTTTTACCTGCATATTCTCCAGTAGGATTACTTCTTATAAGACCACTTTTTATAGCATCTTCATAACCTTCTTTTCCTATTTGTCTGTAAAAACTATTATTATCAATTTTATTTAATATCTTAGTAGCATCTATTACTTTATCTGCTTTTGATAATTTACCTACTAACCCTGCACCTACGAAATTTAAAGGGTCTGTAAATATATCTTCTACTATACCAGCTTTATTCTTTTTACCTTTTAAAGCATCTGTAAATGAATAGTCATCTTTATATGCAGATTGTACCATTTTAGACGGTACTGTTAATGGATTAAGTATTTTAGCAGCATCTCCTAATTTAGACATTATAGGATGGTCAATATAATCTTTTAACATTTCTCTTTTTTCTCTATCACTGTAATCAGAAGAAGTTAGTATGTTTTGGAATGTTTGTGCAGGGTGTTGTTCTACTAAAGAGGTTAAACCTTTTTTAGTGTCAGCCCATAAAGAAGATTGATATTTAGGATTTCTTTTAATTAATTCTTCTTCTTTATCAGACATAGAATTTAACCATTCTGCTCTACTTAGTTTACCTTGTGGTTTATTTTTAACAAGTTGTTCTCCTACATAATCTAAAGATTTTTGCTCATATTCATCATCTAATCTTTTAGGGTAATTTGTTTCTGTATTGCCTAGACTTCTTGCAATAGGCGTTAAATATTTATTTATATAATCTTTTTTAGGATTATTTTTTTCATACTCTCTTTTATCTTTTAACCATTGAGGCGCTTCTGCTGTAACAGTAACTTCTTCTAAAGGTTTAGCAGCAATGTATGTGTCTGTATTTTCATCATAATTCATTAACTTACCAGAATTATATAAATCTCTATATTCTTGAGAAGAAGTATTGTATTCTTTAACTTCATTATTCTGATTTACTTTAACTGTTTTATTATTTGGAAGTAATGTTCCGTCTTGAGCATAATCTTCCATTACTGGCAATGTATCTACTAAAGCATCTACACATCCATGACAACCATCTTTAATCATATCTTGAACTTCTTTTCTAAATTTAGCAGGAATAATAGCATAATCTCCTGCTTTATTACGAAGTACTAATTCGTTTTTTTCTGCTTCTATGTTTATATTTTGTTTCATACTAAATTATTATTAGTGGATTTATTTGAATTATCTGCTAAAGAATTTAATAATTTTATAATACCTTTTGAATCAATATATCTAAATAACTCATCTATGTCTTTGTATTTAGATTTTTGTTCTAATAATTTTTGTTTTAAATATTCTTTATCTATTTTATCCGAAGGTTTTATATCGAAATCTTTTCTTATTTGCATTATTCTACTATAAACTTCTTCATCTGATTGATAATAGCTATCTTTTCTTAAACTATGATTTTTTACAACATCTTTAATAATAGAAGAAGAATGTTTATTTTTAGCAGCATGGCTTCCGTGTGTAATCTCATGTGTGTAAGCATTTTCAAAATTGTCAAGAACAGAATGATAATATGGAGAATATAACGCATCTTCTCCAATATATAAGTCAGGAATTTTTAAGTTTTCTTTTATTTTTAAAGTAGATAAGTTTTTATTAATATTATCTATATTTTCTTTCCACTGTTCTTCTGTACCCCCAGATTTAATATATCTTTTTTTAGCTTCAGGATTATTAAACCAATCCTGTACAAATTTTTTATCTTTTATTGTTTTATCTTGTAGTTTACTATAATCATTATATTCCCATCCTAATTCATTTTTTTCATAGTCTATAACAGGTTTTATAGCTCCAGATTTATAATGTTTTTGTATTTCTTTTTTTGTATTTTCATCATAATCATATTTTTTAATGTCTTTATCGTAAACTCTATCATAAAAGCTATCCCCAAAAGGATTATAATTATACAATGAGTAGTAACCTTCTTTGTCATTTCTGTCTATTTTCCATTTACCTGCTTTAGCAGCTGTACTAAATGGAAGCCCTCCATAATACCCAAAAGGATTCTTTTTAGACGCAACGTTTTTTAAAAATTCAGAAGGATTATCTGTAATGCTGGATTCAGTTAAATAGCGTTTAAACTTATTTACAATATTGTTGTCAGTTATATAATTATCCCCAACCTTATCTCCTATACTCGGTCTGTATTTAGACTTGTTTTTATCGTCATTATTTACAACAACCCCACTTTGTGCTTTAATAACAGGTAATACTAATCCATATTTTGCTTTAATTATACCATCTTTTCCTGTAAAACTAAAGCCATCTTTCCCTAATTTAATATCTACTCCCCCTTGTGCATGAGAAGGATAACCTTTTAAATCTTTTGCAATTTCCCATTGAGAACCTTTAGTAAATTTACCTCTAATACCATCTTTAGCTTTAAATCCACCAGTACAATCCTTTTGTATTGCCCCAGAATCAATCATTTTGGTTAATAAATCTTCAGGTGTTTGTTGTTCTGTATTATTGTTTGTTTTGCTATATTGTATTTCACTATTATCAACCCAATTTTTAAACCCTTCTATATCTTGTTTAGAACCTAAATCTTGTCTTGTTAAAAAAGCATCAGTGAGTATTTGTGTTAATTCTTCTTTTTGTAATTTAGATAAAGAATTAAATTGATTCATTATCCATTTAACAAAATTATTCCACCAATTATATGCTTCACCTTTTTGTTTAACTACTTGTTCACCTATACTTTGTACTAATGCTTCTTCACTCCCCCATTTTTTAATAGCTTCTTGAACAATAGGAGTATTTCTGAACCATGCTATATAATGATGTGCATATTCGTGTGGTAAAGTATCTTGTTTTTGTTTTATAGCATCAACCAAAACAGTCCTAGCTTTAATGTTAGCTTGACCTATAATTTTATCAGCTTCATTACGTTGTAATAAAATATTCTGTAAATCTCTAGCTTGATTAATAGTTATTTCAAACCACTGATTACCGTATTCATCAGTAATAGTTTTAACATTATCTTTACCAAATAGTTTCTCTAATATATTACCTACTTTAATTTCATAAAATGCTTCAATAGGTCTAAGTTTTTCAATACCTTGTGATTTAAGATTATTTCTTTCTTGTTCTTTATTTTCTAATTTAACAATATCAATATCTATTCTAATATTAGTAATATATCCTTTTTGTTCAAATTCTTTTACTCTATTACTTTCAGGTCTTTGTGCAAATAATACTTCTTCTATTTTTTGTCCTGTTTTAATTTCTTTTTCTTTTCCTAATTCAGTTTTATCAAAACCTAATCTACCTTTTTTAATACTTTCTATTTCAATATCTACTTTTCTAATTTGTTCAGCAATAGTTTCATGTCCTTCAATCTTAGCAGCAGTTTCACCTTTAGGAAATAATACTTTTTCATATCCTTTTTTAGCACTATCTTGTATCACAGCACGGATAAAGAATGTTACCCAGTTATTATCTTTGTTTAAAAGTTGTAGAAATTGATTTTGTGTTTTATTATTGGGATTAGACTCTTCTCTTTTTTCAGGTTTTCCGAGATTATTATACGTTTCAATAATATAAGGCTTAGTCAAATCATTTCTATCTCTACCTTTTTGAAACAAATCAGATTGTATTTCTAGTATTCTACGAGTTTTAGTAGGTGTACCAAAAGTATTATTTTGTACTCTAAAATTTTCTCCAGTTAAATTATTATCTATTTCAGTTAAACCCGATAATTTTGATTTGTATGCAATAAGAACTTCTGCTTCGCCTAATCCCACTTCTCTCATTCTGGTAGGAGAATCATCAGATTGCATCATCCAATCTCCATTTTCTAAATAAAAAGTAGTTTCGCCCAATGTAAAGTTATTAGGTACATCTTCTATATTTATATCATCAAGTTTAG
The DNA here is from genome assembly GCA_018053685.1 of Patescibacteria group bacterium. Lineage (GTDB taxonomy): Bacteria > Patescibacteriota > Patescibacteriia > JAGPKW01 > JAGPKW01 > JAGPKW01. The sequence goes on along the minus strand of JAGPKW010000058.1, from coordinate 1,372 downwards.
TTTCTTTTGAAAAAGTTCCATTAACTGTTTGTTCATCGCTTCTAAACCAGCCAATTCCGTTTGAGGTAGCAAATTGAGCATGTCCTTTTATAGAAGGAGTAATTAATGGAGTAGATATTTCATTCTCAGTATAGTTAGTGCCTCCTGGAACTGTTAGATATGAGTAATATGATGTATTACCTTCATTCCTACTTGTTGGTAACATTTCGCCAGTAAAAGGGTCTTCAAAATCATTAATTGTACCACCTACAGCAGTATTAATCTCAACACTAAATCCATATTTACTAGCTAATTCTAAAGCTAATTGTTCTGTAGATATTTCTTGAATACCATTAGACTTCATATAATCAAATATAAAATCTATTTGATTATCGGTCACTCCTTTACCACGTAATGTTTTTCTCAAATTAATTTCAATATAAGGTTTTTCTTTTGAATTTAATTTAATTGTCAATCTACCAGGTTTTGTAGTTTCTCCGTATTTACGTGTTCTTTTTGTTTCCTGTGGAATAGATAATTTTAATAAGGCTGAAACAACTTTTAATCTATAATTAACTTGATTAATATATTCCTCTTGATTAAATATATTATCACCTTGTTCCCAAACAGGATTATTAGTAATATTTAATTTAATTTCAGGGTATAACTTTTGAAGTTTATCTTGAATTTTTTGAGCAAGTTCTTTATCGAAATCTTGTTTACCTTGAACAAAATATTTGAAACCCTCTATATCTTGTTTAGAACCTAATATGTGAATTTGTTCTTTAGATTTGATTACTGCTTCAAAATCATCAATGGTTTTAAATTCTGGTTTTACATCACCACTATAATTATTAGGAGCTTCATTATAGGCAACAATAGTATCGTATCCTTCAGGGAATTTATCTTTATTTGGACTTTCTAATGTAGAATCAACCCACACATTTTTACTATTAATTATAACATAATGTCCTTTTATTTCATTAACACCTAATCTTTTACTTTTATTACGAATAATATCTTTCCAATGATTAGGATTTTTACTTAACCAAATTCCTTTCACTCTCAATAGATCATCACCAAATACATCTGATATTTGACTACCTATTGACCAATGATGAAATATATCTTTTACTTTACTGATATAGTTATACCCACCACTTGAAGGATTCTTAATTATACCAATACTTACTCTTGCTATATAATCATTATATTGTTCTTGTGTACCCCATTCTTGTAAACCTTTAGATGATTCAAAAGCATTTTTAGCACCTTCAAGAAACTCTTTATTGTTAAGTCTTTCTCGAAGTTCAATAAATTTCTTTATTTGTTCTTGCTGATTATCTTGTAGTACAGGATTAGTATTAGGTTTGTTTAAACTATTAAGATATTG
>JAGPKW010000057.1 GCA_018053685.1 Patescibacteria group bacterium | reverse complement strand
CATAAAGGATAAAAAATTTGTTAACAAATATTTAAAAGATGATGCTATACAAAAGGAATTTGAAAAAGATAAATTAATAGATAAAATAGTTTTAGATGAGTATAGAAAAAAAGAAAATGAAAAAAACAATAAAGAAGCTATAGATAATATATTAAATAAAATAAATAAAAAAAGTGAGTAGAATATACTTATTTTTTGGAGCCGTTGAGCGGGATCGAACCGCTGACCTATTCTTTACGAGGGAATTGCTCTACCAGCTGAGCTACAACGGCAAATTTTAAAATATATATATTTATGTTATACTATTTATATGTTTTTTAAAAGATTTAAAAATATTATGAGAAAAAATCTAAATATAATTATAATTATATTTTCTTTTTTTGTTTTATATAATGTTGCTTTTGCCGAGATTTTACCAGGCGACGTTATGCCTTTTTCAGACGAAATAGATGTTAGCCCCCATGGCTATTATTTAGGTATTAAAGAAGGGGATATATTACCTTTTGCTGAAGAAAAGGAATACAAACTATTAAAATATGGATATGGTACATATTATGGGACAACAAATGTTTTCCAAGGTAAAAAAACAGCATCAGGAGAAATTTTTGATAGAAATCTTATGACGTGTGCTATTAATGGAGTTGATTTTGGAACATATTTAAAAGTTACTAATGTTGCTAATAATAAATATGTAATAGTAAAAGTTAATGATAGAATGGGGAGTTATCATGGTAATACTATTGATTTGTCAGTAAAAGCATTTGAACAGATTGCAAAACTATCTACTGGTAAAATTTGGGTAAAGATAGAAAAACAAATAAATTAATTAGAAAATGATAGAATTTAAACATGTTTATAAAACATACAATAAATCCATTGATGTATTAAAGGATGTCAATTTTAATATCAATAATGGTGAATATGTTTGTATTATAGGAAGGAGTGGAGCAGGGAAAAGCACGATAGCAAAACTTTTAACAGCAGAGGAAAAAGCAACAAAGGGACAAATTATAATTGATGGTTGGGATATTACTAAAATATCTAAAAGAGATATACCATCATTAAGAAGACAAGTTGCTACTATATTTCAGGACTTTAGATTATTGCAGAAAAAGACCGCAAGAGAAAATATTTCTTTTGCTTGTGAAATATGTGGGGATTTTGGAGATAAAATGCAAAAGAAAATAGACCAATTATTACAAGTTGTTGGACTTTCTAATAAAGGAGATAATTATCCAAGCGAATTGTCTGGAGGAGAGCAGCAAAGGGTTGCAATAGCAAGAGCATTAGCATTTAATCCTTCTATTTTAATTGCTGATGAGCCTACAGGCAACTTAGATACTATAAATACAAAAGGTATTTTAACTTTATTAGAGGATATAAACAATATGGGCACAACAATAATCCTTATATCCCATGATAAAGAAGTTGTTAATAGTTTAAATAAAAGAATTATAACATTAGAAGATGGGGTTGTTATTAGTGATAAGGAAAATGGAAGTTATATCATATAATAAATAAATAAATGTTTTTTGTAAATTCTTTAAGATTAATAAAATATTCAATACAAGGATTCTTTAGAAATTTTTGGTTATCATTTGTTTGTATTACAACAATGGTAATAGCTTTTATATTGGTTGATATTTTAGGTGGTTTAAATATAATTTCTGAGAATATTATTGATACAATAAAAGACAAAGTAGATGTTAGCGTATATTTTAAAACTGATGTTACAGAAGATAAAATATTTGCTATAAAACATGAATTTGAATCAATAGCAGGCGTAAAAGAAGTTCAATATATCTCTAAAGATCAAGCTTTAGAAGATTTCAAAAAAAAGCATATGAACAATGATGTATTAATGAATTCTTTAAATACATTAACAGAAAATCCGATAGGCGCAACTTTAATAATAAAAGCTAATTCTGTAGCTGATTATCCTAATGTTTTAAATTATCTTTCGAATTTTAAATATAAAGATTTAATAGAAAACACTGATTATACTGATAATAAATTAATAGTTGATAAATTAAATAATTTTAATGATTCTCTAACAAAGGTATTATTAGCTGTTGGAGTATTTTTCGCTTTTATATCAGCAATAACTGTTATAAACACGTTGAGAATAACTATATATAGTAGAAGAAAAGAAATAGAAATAATGAGGTTTTTAGGTGCTAGTTGGTCGTTTATAAAAATACCATTTATATTAGAGGGTGTATTCTATTTGTTAGCTGGATGGTTAATATCTACTATTGCATATTATGTTATATTGATATTTTTAAATCCATATATTAATTTATTCTTTAATTTATATAACCAAAATTTATCAAAATTAATTATGCATGGATCTATACAGCTTATATTTATTGAACTCGCTGTTGGAATTGTAATTACTGTAATTTCCTCTCTTTTATCTATTAGAAAATATGCAAAAGTCTAAGATATTAAACTTTATAAATAAAAATAAATATAAAATATTATTTGTTGTATGGCTATCTATTATTTTTACCTTATCATCAATACCAAATTTAAAATCAAATATCCCAGGAGTTAGTGATCTTGTATTAAGAAAAATAGCTCATTTTGTAGAATATTTTATACTGATGTTTTTATGCATAAAATCATTTTGTAAAGAAATAAAAATAAATTATAGATTGATATTATGTTTTATATTTTGTTCTTTATATGCTTTTAGTGATGAAATGCATCAATTTTTTGTTCCAACAAGACATTTTGCTTTGTTTGATTTTGGAATAGATAATTTAGGACTTATATCTAGTATATTATTTTTATTTATATATAATAAAGTTACCATTAAAAAACTTGAAAAATAATATATATTTGTTAGGATATTCTAAAAATTATAAATAGAAATATGATTGCTGTTATATTATGCGGTGGCTCTGGGACACGTTTATGGCCGATTAGTAGGAAGAGCTATCCTAAACAATTTTTAAAGTTATATGGTAAAAGTTCTTTATTACAGGATACATATTTGAGAACTTCAAATGTTGTTGAAAATAATAAAATTTTTATAGTTGGAAATGAAAGTAATTATTTTCATATAATTCACCAACTAAAAGAGATCAATAAAGATTTTGATGAATCAAATGTTTTTGTAGAACCAATGAGTTTAAATACTGCTCCTGGCATAGCTTTTGCTATTAAAACATTAATAGATAAATTCAATATTGATAAAAATGAAAATATCGTAATATTGCCATCAGATCAATATATAGCTAATGTTGATGAATATATTAAAGAACTAAATATAATCAAAAATTTTTCTTCTAACTTAATTATAACTATGGGGATAAAGCCAGATAAACCAGAAACTGGATATGGATATATAAAAATAGGTGACAAAATAGGGGATTTTTATAAAGTTGCTGAGTTTAAAGAAAAGCCTGATTTGGATACTGCTAAGCAATATTTAGAAAGTAATGAATATTTATGGAACTCTGGTATATATTCTTTTAGTGCCAATACTTTTATAGCTGAATGCAAAAAATATTATCAAGAAATATATGACATAATGCAAAAAAGTTATGATCAATTTTTAAATGATTTTAAAACATTGCATAGCATATCTATAGATTATGCTATATCAGAAAAAACCGATATGATTATTGTTTTAAAAAGTTACTTAACATGGAATGATGTTGGATCTTTTGATAAATTAGCTGATTTACAAAATGAAGATAATAAAAAATATATTAACATAGATTCAAAAAATGTATTTTCATATAGTAATTCAAATAGATTAATAGTTGCCTTAGGCATTGATGATATAAATATTATAGATGATAAAGATGCTATTCTTATACAAAAGAAGGGTAAATCAGAAGATATAAAAAAGGTTGTAGATTACTTAAAACAAAATAATTTTAAAGAATTTGATGAAAATATTGTTATACATAGCCAGTGGGGTGTTTGTGAGACATTATTGGATAATAAAAACTGTAATATTAAAATATTAAATATATATCTTAATCAAGAAATTAAATTAATAGAAAGTGTGCATTTAATTGTTGTAGATGGAGTTGCAGAGGTTAATGAAAACAATATTAAAACTGTTTTAAAGAAAAATGAAGATATTTATTTAAATAATTTAAATGATTGCAGCATAAAAAATATTTCAGATGTTGATTTAAAAATTATAGAAGTTAATATTAAATAATGAAAAAATTTAATAATACAATATTTTTTTCTGGTGGCGGAACATTAGGATCAGTTGTCCCATTAATTGCTATATATGAAGATATTTATAACAAGTATCCTGATTATAAATATGTTTGGGTTGGAACAAAAAATGGTCCAGAAAAGAATATTATAAAAGATTATAATATTGAATTTATATCTATAAATTCTGGAAAATTGAGAAGATATTTTGATATTAAAAATATTGTAGATTTTTTTAATATTATAATAGGATTTATAGAATCATTATATTTATTAATTAAATATAAACCAAAAGTAATTTTAACTGCTGGAGGATTTGTATCTGTGCCAATAGTTGTAAGTGCTAGACTTTTAAAAATTCCTTCCTTTATACATCAACAAGATCTAGAAGTCGGGCTTGCAAATAGAATAATGGCAAGATTTGCTGATACAATTACAGTAACATTAGATGAATCTTTAAATGATTATGCAAAATATAAAAATAAAGTTGTTAAAACTGGGAATTTTGTTAGAAAAAGTTTATATGAATTTGATATAAATGTTGCAAAAGAAAAATTTAACATAAAAAGTAATAAACCAATATTATTGGTATTGGGTGGGGGAACAGGATCAGAGTTTATAAATAATATTATAAAAAATAATATAGATAATATCTTGGAAAATTATGAAGTTATACATTTAACTGGAATAAATAAAAATAATATAGAAAAAAATAATTTATCTAATTATCATGTATTTGAATTTTTGAGTGATGGGATGAAAGATGCATTAAATCTTGCTGATGTTATAATTACAAGAGCTGGATTTTCTACATTAACAGAAATCTGTGCATTAAAAAAAGCTTGCATAATAATACCACTTGAAGGGCATCAAGAAAAAAATGCTAAACTATTCTTAGATAAAGCTATAATATTGAATCAAAATAATTTTAATAATAATGAATTTGTCAATATTTTGAGCGAACTAGCATATAATAAAAATAGAAGGCAAGAAATAGGAAATAAAGTTTCTAGTGTTATAGAAATTGGTAATAATAATATGATAAAATTAATAGAAGATAAATTATAATTGCCGTCGTAGCTCAGTTGGTAGAGCGTCACATTGGTAATGTGAAGGTCTCGAGTTCAATCCTCGACGTCGGCTCCAAATAAAAAAATCTAGATTAACTAGATTTTTTATTATTTTGTATTTTTGGTTTTTCTTGTGGTTTATTTATTACAACACCATAATATATTAAAGCTCCAATGATATTTGTTGATAATAGTATTAATACCCATGCAACTTTATCTTCTGATTTAGAATTCATTAAATGAACTATCATTTTTATCCAGAATGCAATAGCCCAA
>JAGPKW010000056.1 GCA_018053685.1 Patescibacteria group bacterium | reverse complement strand
ACAATATCAAAATGTATCATATATTGGTACCGCTACAGGGAATCGAACCCTGGTTACATGATTGAGAATCATGTGTCCTAACCGTTAGACGATAGCGGCATAACAATGTATTTTATCATAAAAGAAGATATTTTAGCATCTACATCACTGAAAATTTTTTACATAAATACAAGAAAATAAGTAAGTAAAAAACAAGAGGTCTCATTATAAAAGATCCCTTTGAAGAATTGTGTTGAGTTATATATTATACACATTACAATATTTATTCCCTATGATTTCCCGATATGCTATAATATGTTTGGCTTAAAGCCTAGCACAGTAGCAGTTTTTATTCCCTGTGATTTCCCGATATGCTATAATTTCTACATTAGTAATTTTAATAGTTGTGCTGTTTTTATTCCCTGTGATTTCCCGATATGCTATAATTAGCAGCAGGTACGCAAGGTATGGGTACAGTTTTTATTCCCTGTGATTTCCCGATATGCTATAATTGGTCAGAGGAGAGGTGAGGTGCTTTTCAGGTTTTTATTCCCTGTGATTTCCCGATATGCTATAATTTGGAAGAATAACAAGAGATTTTACATCTAGTTTTTATTCCCTGTGATTTCCCGATATGCTATAATTCTATTGGGTGAATTATCTAAGGTTCACAGGTTTTTATTCCCTGTGATTTCCCGATATGCTATAATTGCCGAAATACTTTGTATCTCTCATACCTTGTTTTTATTCCCTGTGATTTCCCGATATGCTATAATGTATAGAGTAGGAAGTTGTAATGGGTAAGTGTTTTTATTCCCTGTGATTTCCCGATATGCTATAATTCTCAGATGTTGGTTTACTCCTCACCATTTGTTTTTATTCCCTGTGATTTCCCGATATGCTATAATCCATATTGGGAAAATGCTATATTATCAATCTTTTTAAGACATTAATCACTTAAAAAGTAACTAGAAAATACTTAATTGTTGAGTTTTTACTCTCTTTTCTTGAGGAGAAACAGTACCAACAAGAATAGCAATAGACTCAAATTGTCTTTCTGTAACAATCATTGCTCTAACACATCCCTTTTTAGGAACATGCTCTTGTAATCTTGACATATGTTTATCTACATTATCCAAACCATTACAAATTCTTGAATAGATTGAATATTGCATCATGTCATATCCATCATTAAGAAGAAACCTTCTAAATTTAGAATATTCTTTTCTTAATTTCTTTTTATTTACAGGCAGATCAAACATAACCATTAGTCTCATAAACATTATTCATACTTATGTAAAGTTAATGGCAGTATAGTTGGTAATAGAAGCTCATTAAAATCTTTTTTCTTAATAGAACTTACATATGAACTTATCGTAATATCCATACCATTAGATACTGAGCATTTCTTATTTTGAATTAAAATATCATAATTAACAATATCTGCTATCATATGCTTAACAACAGAATTAAATTTGTCTGTTTCTTTTATGTTCTTTTTAACCCACAAATCAACTATTGGACGAAATGGTTCTATAAAATCATCTGCTAAATTATAATTGTTGTATTGATTCTGGTGATGTATTCCTAAGGAAGGTATAAAACCATATGATACTAAGGAACGAGCAATAAATCCTCTAAGTATTGTATATCCATAATTTAGACATGCATTATATATACAATCTTTATCCCTTGAAAAATCAGCACCGAATAACTGTTTAAAGTATATACTTGCAGCATATCCCTCTGCATTTTCTTTATCATTTGATGTTACCCTGTCAGAGATGGATACAAGAGTATTACTTATTACATTATTATTAAGGTTTAGGACAATAGATTGATTTATTATTTTTTGTTTTATAATCTTCTGCCATATTTTATTTTTAAAAGGCTGGGTTACAGATAATTGGTCTTGTATTCTAATTAATTGTGTTGAATGGGATTGAAAATTTTGTAATATGCCAACTGGAACATGCAACTGATTACAAACAAATGTTACAGTTTTATTTTGAGAAAGCAGACTTAATGCATGTCCTGATATACTACATTGTAAGTTTTCTAAAATAAGGGCACTTATATCTTCTGCGGGTAAATGGAATACTCCTTCATCATTTTCTATTTTTATTGATTTCTTATCTGATGATATTTTACACGGTTTTGTGATTATGACGCTTCTGAAAGCCATGTCTTTTCTCTGCTCTAACTTTAGATATATTACCAAGTACATCTACTTGGTACTTAGTTAAATTAAGAGCAGTTTTAATACCTCTTTCTATTTCTTTGGATCCATCATGTGAACGAAGTGTAATCCCTCCAGTATTTCTATGTGTTTTTATGTAATACCAACAATCTAATTTTCCATCACTCATATCTAAGGAAAGTAAATCATATGGATAAAGAGAAAACTCAAACTTAAAAGAATCATCTATTAAACTCCAATCTTTCTCTTTTTTACCTGCAGAAATAGCTCTGTTAGGAAGTTCTTTTTTAACAGTATCTGCTACATATATTGGAACAATATAGTATTTTTTATCTTTTGAAAATATATCTATCCTTACCATAGATGCATGTGGTGCGAATGCCCTACCACCATTTAGTAGTACACCACCTCCTCCTGTTGGTTTTTTAATTTTAACTGATTTAATTTGATTAGGGTTATTATTCTTAGGAGATGGCTTATACAATGGTTCTTCAAATGGTTTCTCTGGATTTTTCTTAAAACGTTCTTTTATGAGATTTTTAACCACATCATCACCATAGATATTATCTACATCTTCTGGCTTTAAGTCTGATAGACTTTTTTTAATTAACACAAAACCTTCATCTAAATGTTTTGGTGAGTACAAAGTTTCTTCATGAGCAGGACCTTCTACTTTTCTTCTTGGCATACGTGATACAAACAGAGGTTTAATTTCATTCTTTATATCTCCATACAATGATTCAAAGTTTGAAATATTTGAAATTCCTTCAAAAGTATCTTCAAATACTCTGTTATAAATATCCTGTCTGAAATTCTCCCAAGGTTCAGGATGTTTTATCTTCTGTTCTTCTTTAAATATTTCCCAATCCTTTTTATGCTCTTCTTCTAACTCCCTATATCTTACAATATCCTGCAACATAGACTGATTAGCTACAGCAAGAATTATTGCATCAATTGCATGATGTCTATCACTTCCCTGTCTGTCTTTTGAGATATCATATATTCTCCTTAACTCAGAAGTAAATCTCCCATGGAAGGTAAATACCTGTCTCTTTCCATATTTAAGTTCCTTCATTTTTAAGTTACTCTCTAAGTAATTCTTAAAAAATCTTGAGATGTATTTTGTATCATTTAAGTTTCTTTCTATAAAATCTTCTATTGTGTATTTATCAGCATTTTCGATAAGCAAAATATCTTTTTTATGCTGATAGTAATGAGCATTATTTTCAACTCTGGCTTTATACTCCTCCCACCTCTTACCACTTGGATCTATCCTGTTAAGGTATTGGAATGGTGTTTCATTTCTCTTCTCCTGATTTTCTTTCGTAAGTACAAGAACTTTATTGTTATATGAATCATCCATTGATTGACTATATGGAATGACGTGATCTACCTGACAATATGAATCCTCAAAAAGCCTTTCAATAGGTATTGTCTCTCCTGAGTATGCACATTTACAATCCTGTTCTTTCCACAACTTATACTTTAAAATATCAAAACCCGATGGGTTAGATATTCCTAAGCCTCTAATTTCTTCAAGGGCCTTTTCATTATCTTTATGACGGCTTTCCATCATTCTTTCCATTTTTCTTCTTTCCTGACTATTCTTTGCGAATTCTCTTGCTAGTTCAATATTAATAAATGTAGGAGAACCATACTTACGAACAATTGCATTAACTACTTTCCTTCCCTGTGTTATGCCCCTAAATACAACAGGATTCCTTATTTCATCATATTCAATCAAAGGCAAAATCTCAGATTTCTGCTCTTTCAATTTATTACCATAACCTGCCAATTCACAGGCTTTTGTATAATCATTTTCTTTAAGATATGGAAGAATGTTTTCTAATGCTTTAATTGATAGATGACCAAATTTACTAAATGTGGGAAGAGATTTAGCTATTTCAATATACTCATCAAGACCTTTTTCTTTTAAATAGTTTTCTATATCGGAATCTGTTTTATAAAGGGTAAGAGCTTCTACTAATGTGTTATATACAAATCTGTCTTCATCGATCTTTTCCCAGAGTGATTCATCTATTTTGTTAACTGCTTTTCTAATATTTTGGAAATCAGTCAAATTCAAAAAGATTTTTTCTTTTTCTATAGATTTATCACCAGCCCTATAAAGAAGCTCATGCTTAAAATTATAAAAGATATAATTATTTGGGATATTGAGAACCTCCCTGACAAATGCAAATGTAATTTTGTCTTTCTTAGAATCAAAAACCTCCTTAAAAAGCTTTTCTTTTTGTTCAAGTGTTAAATCTATCTTCTTACCATATGTACTCTTTTCTATATCAATTAATTTTAAGTTATTGAATGCACTCTGCCAAAACTGAAATTCTAAGAAAGAAATAGATGCCTTAGGAGCCCTAAGTTCATTAGGCTCAAATTCGCATTTTCCTACCATATCCTTTATTTGATCCCCAGTAGCAAATGGCCTTTGGAAGCTTACAATTTCTAAAACATTATTAATAAATTGATCAGTTACTTTACTATTACCTAAATTCTTTTGATAATTAAGGACAATCTGTAATTCCTCTAAAATACCCTCCCTATCAAAACTTAGTATGTATTGATCTGCTGTGTTATGTTTTAAAGTATCTCTTTTTGCACTACCACCATATAGATGATAGACCAGTTCTCCATATGTTCTTAGTCCCTTACTTTTTAATAATTCCTGATTCTTTTTAATTGCTGATAATACCTTTTTCTTTTCACTATCTGTATCATCACTATCTAATTTTTTACGATTTGATTTATATCCTCTCCTTTTAGCTATATGTACGATTAATCGGGTAATTTCTCTGTCTGTCAGAACTCTATTAAAGACATCTTTCCCTCTTATCTCCCAAATATCCTTATCACTTGGTAGTGTAGATAGGTCTTCTTTTGCAGGAATAAAACCTGCATCTTCAATTATTTTACGAAGTCCACGAATTCTTGCTTTTCTTCTTCTAACAATCCTTCTAGCAGATCTAGCTTCCCTCCTTGTTTTGTTTAATGATTCTCCTGTCTTTGGTATTTCAGCTTTATCAAAAAGCCTAACACCACAATCTATTAAACGCTTAGGGGAATATACTTTTTCTTTTTCATCATATGCGAGTTCGACAACACTCCAACCAACAGAAGCAATTCCTAAATCTAGACCTAAAGTATAGTCAAAATCTCGTTTCATAGTGGCTATTTTACCACAAAACATGCCTAAAAAACAGATATCCCCTCTTTCGAGGGGAATACCTTGCAAAGGTTCAAATATTGAACCCTTATTTTTATAACCTGTGACTTCCCTAGTATGCTATAACTAGGTATTTTTATTCTAACATCTCAAAAGTAAAAAATCAACATCATGTATGAGTTAGATATTATACATACTACTATATTTATTTCCTATGATTTCTCAATATGTTACAATACAAAAATGTAGGGTGCTGGGAGGATAGGACTCCCCTTTGAGTTAAACTCAAAGTCTGAAGTGCAAGTCTTACACCCTAGATTCAAGAAT
>JAGPKW010000055.1:1343-5757 GCA_018053685.1 Patescibacteria group bacterium | reverse complement strand
TTATTTTATCCAGATGGTACTATTCAAAATTCTTGTTATAGATTTTATAATATACTTACACCAATTTTTAGAAGGACTCATTTATCTAACACAAGTCTTGGAGAAAAACAAAATAATTATGTTTTAATGAATGATTTTGATCATAATGATACTATAGAAGTTGATTGGGCGCTTGGTGCTGCATTTATGATAAATAAAGAACTTTTTGACTCTATTAAGGGTATGGATGAAAGATATTTTCTATATTATGAAGATATGGATATATGTAGGAGAATTAAATTAAATAATAAAAAAGTTGTATATTATAAAAATGCAACAATGACACATTATCATCAAAGAACATCTGCACATATTAAAAGTATTATGGATATTTTTAAAAATAAAATATTGCAAACTCATATAAAAAGTGCTTTTAAGTATTCATATAAATTTTATCTTAAATAGTTGACTAAATAACATTCTTATTATATTATGATTTTACTTTTAATTTATATTGAAGGAGGTTGTTATGAGTATAACATATATCCCGCTTCATTTATTAATGTCAAAAGCTAGTTTAACATGTGATTTTCTTAAAAATAGAATAAAAGATGAAGTAGATAGTTTTTATGGCAAAGGGAGCTCTGATAATCCAGACCTAAAAATAGGTTTAGATTTCTTACAGCAATTAGAATATATATTATATTCAGAATCACCAAATACTATAAATAAAAAATCTAACACAATAAAAATAAGAGAAAAATATCAAATAGAAAAATTCAGCAATGATATTGGCAAAATAATAGATAGTATGGAAAAATAAAATATATTTTAGGCATATTAATAATAATGTTAATATGCCTTTTTTATTTGACATTTAGTCAATTATATGTTAGCATAATGAATCTAAATTATTATAATCCTATGAATAGAGAACAAGATATTTTGACATATATTTTAAAAGTTTGCGGTATATTTATTATATCTTTATTTTTTATATTAATTTTATCTAATATTACACAATTTATTAATATATTTAATAAATATAATAAAATAAACAAAAATATAGGTAATATAGAAATAGAAATTAAAAATAAAGATTTAGAATCATTAATACGAGAATCTAAACAACTTAATAATAATCTAAAAATAGCTAAAGAAAATTTAGATAATATTAGATTTATACAAACATTGCCATATATAAAAGAAAATATATTATCTGCTAATGATTTAATAAGTATAGGTATATCTGCAACTAATATAGTCATAAATTCAGAAGATATTATAAAAAATAATAAAACATTAATAGATTCATATAAGAATAATACTTTGAACATCTCTGACCCAAAAACTATAAAGCAGATATTAGAAATAATAAATTCTAACAAAAATTACATAGACTATGTTGAGAAAAATGTAAATACAATACAAGAAAAAATAGATAAGAATAAATCTAAAACTAAAATACTACCCAAATTAAAATCAAGTTGGAAAGTCGTTATAGATAATTATTCAAAAATAGAAACAATTGCTAAATATATACCAGCCATAAAAGAAGCTCCATCTATATTAGGATTAAATAAAAACGCAAGGTATTTATTGCTTCTAGAAAATAACACCGAATTAAGAGCAACTGGTGGATTTATAGGAACATATGGCATATTAACTATAAAAAATGGGGAAATAGTAGATATATTCACAGATAATATATATAACTTAGATTCTAGATCATATAATAGACTAAAAATAAAGCCACCAGAGTTCTTGCAAAAATACTTAAATATAAAATATTTATATCTAAGGGATTCTAATTATAATCCAGACTATAAAATAAGTGCTAAATATGCAGAAGAATTGTATAAGAAAGAAAGCTTGAGTTCTACAGATGTAGATGGAGTAATAGCTATAACACCAGATATATTAAAAGACCTACTAAATATATTTGGAAATATAAAAATAGATCAAGATACATTTACACCAGAGAATGTCATAAATCTATTAAATTATGAGACAAAGTTTGGATATTGGGAGAAACAAATTTCTACTTCTGATAGAAAAGATATAATCCAGAAAATGGTAGATATTATATTTGAAAAGATAAAAAATACTAATTTAAAAGATTTATATCCAGTTATCATTAAAAACTTAGAAGAAAAAAATGTTTTGTTGTATTTTAATAATGAAAACATGCAAAAATTCGTTGAAGATAAAAATTGGGGAGGAACAGTTAAACAAAATATTGATTCAGATTACCTAGCTGTAGTTGATTCTAACCTTTTATCTGGTAAAAATGATCCTTATGTTAAAAGAGATATAGATTATACATTAAATATAGATAATAAAAAAATAACTGCAACATTATCTTTAACATATACATTTAAATTTGTAGATAATGGGATATATAAAGATATAGATGCATATTTAGATAATTACAAAACATATACTAGAATTTATGTGCCAAAAGATAGTTGGCTAATATCAGCAACAAAAGATGATCAAGAAATAAATAATAAAGACATAGATTTTACAATAGAAAATGAAAAGACAAGTTTTGGGATTTATTTAGTCATACCTCAAGGCAAGACTGTTACATATACATTCCAATACTATTTACCTGATGAGCTATCAAAAAAACTATTAAATAAATATTCTTTTGACTTTCAAAAACAGCCTGGTATATATGGAAATAATATAAATTTTAATATAAATTTAGGAAAACCTATTAAAAACTTGGATGTGCAAACTATAGAAAATAATGAAATAAAATATAAAACATTTCAACAAAATATTAGTATTACTGGGCTTAATAAGGGTGATATAAATGTAAATGCAACATTTTTAAACTCTATAGATATGCAAAAAATAATTAAAAAGGCTAAGGGTGATTACTTAAGTTTTGATAAAAATTAAACAAGATAAGTTTTGCCTTATCTTGTTTTTTTTGATATAATAAATTGTATTTTATAACATAAATTATGATACATACAGAACAATTAGAAACATTTAAAGATAAATTAAAAAATTTAGAAAATAAATTGCAAGATCCTACTATTTTTTCTGATCTTAAAAAGATAGAAGGAATATCAAAAGAATATAAATCTACAAAAGATATTGTAGATGTTTTTGAAGAGTATAAAAAAATAAAAAACGAAATAGAAGAAACTGAAAAAATTATTAGTTCAACAAATGATCAAGAAATGAAAGTTCTTGCAGAAGAAGAAAAAAATAAATTATTAGAAAAAGAACTAGAAATAAATAATAAATTAGAGCTTTTATTAATTCCAAAAGATCCAAAAGATGATAATAATGTGATAATGGAAATAAAAGCTGGTGTTGGCGGAGATGAGGCAGAATTATTTGCTGGAGATCTATTAAGAATGTATTCCTTATTTGCCCAAAAACATGGATTTGAAATGAATATAATGGATATAGCTAAGAATTCTATTGGGGGAGTAAAAGAAGCAACAATAGAAATTAAAGGAAATGGGGCTTATGGTTTATTTAAATTTGAGAATGGTGTTCATAGAGTGCAAAGAGTCCCAGAAACAGAAAAATCTGGACGAATACACACATCAGCTGTTTCTGTATTAGTATTTCCAGAAATAAGCAATGATATTGAAATACAAATAGATCCAAAAGACATAAGGATAGACACATTTTGCTCTTCTGGGGCTGGAGGGCAATCTGTTAATACTACATATTCCGCTGTTAGAATAACTCATATACCAACAAATATTGTTGTTACATGTCAGGATGAAAGAAGCCAAATACAAAATAAAGAAAAAGCAATGATAGTTTTAAAATCTAGATTATTTGCTATAGAAGAAGAAAAAAGATTAGCAGAAGAAAGTAAAGCAAGACAAAGTATAGGGCATGGTGATAGATCAGATAAAATAAGAACATACAATTTCCCACAGGATAGGGTAACAGATCATAGAATAAAACTAACATTGCATGGTATAAATAGTATAATGAATGGTAATATAGATCAACTAATAGAAAATTTAAAAATAGCTAGTACAAAAGAAAATTTTGGAGAGATAATAGATAAGGAATAATTTTTATGTTATAATATTTATATAAATTTCATTTTGGCTATGTTACATAAAAATAAAAAAATTTATATAAAAATTATAGCAGTATTTTTGTTGCTTATTTTTGGTTTATCTCCAAAAATAATCGTAGTTGCAGAAACATCTCAATACTATGAAGAGCAAATTAAAAAATTAAAAGAAGAAACTGAAAGTAAAAATAATGCTATTTCTGAAGCGCAACAAAAACAAAATGAATATCAAGCTATTTTAAACCAGAAAAAAACAGAAAAATTAACATTACAAAATCAAAAAGATCAAATAAATACAAGTATATTAGAAACAAGATTTAAAATAGTTGAAATAGAAAATTTAATAGACAAAACTACTCTTGAAATACAAAC
>JAGPKW010000055.1:0-1243 GCA_018053685.1 Patescibacteria group bacterium | reverse complement strand
TATTCTGGTGGTACGCCAGGAACTCATGGAGCTGGTCCATTTACAACAGGGCCACATCTACACTTTGAAGTAAGAGTTAGCGGAATACCTGTAAATCCTCTGGAATATCTAAAAATCAAACAATAAATCCGCTAAATGCGGATTTTTATTTATTGAAATTATAATAAAATATTGATATTATATAATCATTAATAAAAATAATTTAATTTTATGGAAAGAGTATTAGCATCTGATACCAAAAAACTTATTGGTAAAGAAGTTTTATTACAAGGATCATTACATAAAATAAGAAATTTAGGTGGTATCTGTTTTGGAATGTTAAGAGATAGATCTGGGATCATTCAAATCAAAACAGAAGATAAAGATTCATTATTACCAACAATAAAAAGAGAATCAATTATAGAAGTAATAGGAATTGTAAATAAAGAAGATAAGGCGCCAGATGGAGTTGAAGTTGTTATCAATAAATTAAATATTATAAATGAGGTAAAAGAAGACTTGCCTTTTGAAATAGATAAAGATGAAATAAATGCTAGTCTTGATACTATATTAAACTATCGTGCAATTTCAGTAAGAAACTTAAGAATTAGATCTATATTCAAAGTTCAAGCTGTATTATTAAAAGCTTTTAGAGATTTTTTCGAAAATAATGGTTTTACAGAAATTAATACATCAAAAATTATAGAAAATGCAACAGAGGGAGGAACAGAAGTATTTAAAATCAAATATTTTGATAGAGATGCATATCTTGCACAATCTCCTCAGTTTTATAAACAAATGATGATAGGGGCTTTTGAAAGAGTATATGAAACAAATTTTGTATATAGGGCAGAAAAGCATAATACATCTAAACATTTAAACGAGTATATGAGTATGGACGTTGAAATGGGATATATAAACTCAGTTGATGATGTTATGGATATGGAGCAAGAATATTTAAGATATGCTATAAAAGTATTAGATGAGGAATGTAAAGAAGATTTAAAAAGATTAAATGCCACATTGCCAATAATACCACCAACTAGCATACCTAGAATTAAATTTGAAGAAGCTCAAAAAATACTTGATGAAAAATATGGGCAACATTGTTTTGGTGAAAATGATTTTGAGCCAGAGCATGAAAGACTAATAGGAGAATATGCAAAAAATGAACTAGGCTCTGATTTTATATTTGTTACACAATATAAAACAGTAAAAAGACCAATGTATACAATGGTAGATCCAAATAATCCAGAATTAAGTT
>JAGPKW010000054.1 GCA_018053685.1 Patescibacteria group bacterium | reverse complement strand
TTATATTGAAATGATAGACAATTCACTTTCTGAACCAAATATTGAAGATTTAGTTCATAATGCATTAAAAGAGTTGGACCATGATTATAGAGATTATGAACAGATGATTGGCAAAAAGCCTCTTAAGATCACTCTTGTACCATATGGAACATTCTCAAAGTTTAAAAAGTTTATTCAAACAAACGTAGATGAACCAATATCCATACCACACATGAATCCATCAACAGCATTAATGAATAAATTTTTAGAAATTATTAAAGAAGATCCCAAGAAATGATTACTGATATAACAAGCATAGTTCCTCTTTTAACATCTATATGCTTTTTTGTAATTTTTGTGGTTCTTCTTAGAGCTGAAAAAAACAGAACAAATAGAGCTTTAAGTTATTACATTCTTGCAAACATTATATGGAGCTTTGGCTCCTTTATGATGCACCTTAACTCTCCAATCTTTACTCCACTCTTCTGGAATAGATTTATGGTTTCTGCTCTTCTCTTAATACCTATGCTTTACTATGATTTTGCGTGTAAATATGCACTTAAGCAAAATAAATTAAAAATATTTAATACATTAGCATATTTCTTTTTAGAAATATTAAATATTTCAGGTTTAATTGTATCACAAGCTAAGTTCAATGGAAATTCTTTTATCTACGAGCCTGGACGACTAATATTAGTTGCATATGGAGTGGATTATGCGATTATGATTCTTTCTGCTATTACACTTCTTCTTTCTTACCGGAAAGAAGAAGATTTATTTAGAAAAATTGGTTTAAAATATGTAATTATAGGTTCATTCATACTTATGGCTGGCACGCTTGCCAACTTAAGCCCAATTTTGGGTGCTTACCCAATAGATATTCTATCTAATTTAATAAATTCTTTATTAATCCTTTATGCTGTTTTCAGATTTAAGTTTATAAAAACAAGAAGGTTTGCAAGAAAGCTAACAACCTACATTTTGGCAATTTTTTTAACAGTTGTAATTACAGTATTGATTACATATATCTCAATATTTATTATAATTCCTTTTATTGAGAATACATTTAAATTAAGTACAATTAACAATAATTTATTTCATAAGCTCTTATTTATCGCTATAATAGTAGTTGTTACAACTCTAATTTACGAGCAGGTTAAAAAGAATTTAGAAAAAAATTTATTCAAAAAGCACACCTCCATAGAAAAATCAATCAAATCTTCCATTGAGAGATACTTAACCTGCGATAACATCAATTCTTTCGCAGAACTTTTCAGTAGTGATCTCAAATTTATAACTGGCTGTGATTGTCTATATTTGTTTCTCTATGATAGACTTAAAAACCTTTATATAAATCCAGATATTAAAAATTCAAGTTTTCAAGTTTCTACAAGAAGCATGCTAATCGAATATTTCAAAAGTAACAACAAGCCTATATTTAGCTCTTATATAGATATATATCCAGAATTTACTGGAGTTACACACGAAGAGCAAGAATTTATAGAAAATGAAAAAATAGGTTTAATTATTCCTCTATTTCATAAAGAAGAAATACTCTGTTTAGCTTTTTTAAGAGTAAAAGAAGAATCTTTTATTGAAGATCCTGAGATTTTAGATTACATCAATGAATTAACTTTAAATATTAGTATAATACTTAAAAATTTAATGCTTTTGGAAAATCTTTCTCAAGCAAATAAAGAAATATCCGAAATTAAAGAAAAAAGAGATCTATTTTTTGCAAAGATGCTACATGATATAAGAAATTATATCACTGTAATAACAGAAGCCACTAAATTAACTTTTTCTGATGAAGTTAAGGACAGTGATAAGAAAAATTTACCAGATCTAATATTGCGACAATCCAGTGAATTAGTATTACTTTTAAATAATTTGATGGAACTATCACGTATCGAATTCAAAGGTATTACTCTTGATAAAAGAATTATTAATATTGAAACATTATTAGAGGAAGTCTTAGAAGCTAATTTAGTGAGAGTAAATGATAAGAATATTAAATTAAATTTAAAAATTGATGATGATAGTTCATCGTTTTATGCAGACCCACTAAGGTTAAAGGAAGTATTTGACAATCTAATAATAAATTCAATAAATTATTTAAAAAACGATGGTGTTATCGAAATATTATATTATAAATCAGAAAATAAACATTATTTCTCGGTTAAAAATAATGGTCCCAAAATTCCTGAAAACTCTCTTGAACAAATATTTTCTCCATTCGCATCCTCTAATAAAAAACAACATACTATCCCAGGTTTTGGAATTGGTTTAAGTATTGTTGAGGAAATTGTTAAACTTCACGGAGGAGAAATAATAGCAAGAAACTTAGATCAAGGAGTTGAATTTCTTTTTTATATTCCTTCAAACTGAGGAATCTAATTCCCATGGAAAAGTCAAAAATAACTTTAATGGCAAGATATCCTGACCTTTAAATTTATCTTGGATCTCGACACTTTTATTTGAGTTTAATAATTTCTCCCAAATACAAACAAATTTAATAGGGATATTTAGTTCTCTGCTTACGGAAGAAAGTATCTCATAACCTTTATAAGCTTCTTCTATTGTTGATTCAAATCTAAGATGAGTATTACTAACGAGACCTGTGATTTTAAGTTTTGAATTGTACTCAAGAGAATTAATTACCGAGATAATCTGTTCAATTGATCTGGAAAATGGCCTCAAAGTATTAATTATTAAATTAACTTCGAGATTTTTCTCTTTTAACGGTTTAGCAAATTGAGCAATAGTTATGACTCCTCTTTCTTCACCACCCACATCCAACACAAGATCATAACTATCATCCATAATATAATCCATAATTCTACCTGGAACAATTGGCATGTCGGCGTTTTTGAGGTTGCCATATGGTTCAATAAGGTCAATACCAGCTTTTAAGAGTTTCTCGGAAATATCCCGAATCCTAATGTAAGGTTTTATTAGGTCAAGATCAAGCAATTTTACAGGTCTTTTCCCTTCTTTTGTGAGTCTCAAAGTAAAATTAATAGCAACTTCACTTTTTCCTGAACCCATATTTCCAATAAACAAGAATATACTTTTATTCATAAATTGATGGTTTTATCTCTCCCTTCAATACCCTAAATACATTCTCTGAAAGAGCTTCCATTTCATTTTCTCCAGGATAAACAAAAATTGGGGCAATATAATCCACATAACTCTTTATTTCAGAAGTAATAAATTCAGATTTTGCTATACCACCTGTGAAGATTATTGCATCAACTTTACCACCAAGAACAGTACTTGCTTCACCAATACCTTTTGAAATTTGATAAATCATACCATCGATAATTAGTTTTGCTTTGCTGTCTCCGTTCAATGCACTATTTTCTACTTCTTTAGCATCATTAGTTCCAAGATGAGATACAAAACCACCCTTGCCAGCAAGATTTTTAAGCATTTCGCTTTTTGTATATTTATTTGAAAAACATATACCAGCTAAACTTAAAGTAGGTAATGTGCCAGCTCTTTCTGGAGAATAAGGACCATCTCCATTTAAGGCATTGTTCACATCAACTACTCTACCATTTTTGTGAATCCCTATTGAAATTCCACCTCCCATATGAACTACAATAAGATTTAAGTCTTCATATTTTTTATTATTCTCTTTAGAAAATTTTCTTGCAATGTATTTTTGGTTTAGTGCATGAAAAATACTTCTTCTCTCTAAACCTTTTAGTCCTGTAAATTTTGCTAATTTATCCATTTCGTCTACTGTTACTGGATCAGCGATAAAGGCTGGAATGTTATAATCTTTAGATAAATCATAAGCTATTATTGCACCAAGATTTGATGCATGCTCTCCGTATTTGCAATTTTTTAAATCAGAAACCATTTTTTCATTGACAGCATAAACTCCTGAGGGACCAGGCTTAAGAAGGCCACCTCTTGCCGCAATACACTTTATACTATCAAAATTAACATTATTCTCATTCATAGTTTTAATTATTGCATCTTTACGAAAAATGTATTGGTCAACTATGGATTTAAATTCTTTAAGTTTCTCTGCACTATGAGAAATGTTTGTTTTAAAAATCTCTTTATTTTCACCAAAAACAGCTACTTTTGTGGATGTTGAACCTGGATTTATCACAAGTATCAATTCTTCGCTCATTTTTATACCCCTAACTTTAATTCGAAATTGAATAAGAAACGAGGTTTGCCATTATTATAGAATTTAACTTATTTTGAGGGGAATCAGATCTTGAAGGAACAACAAGAGGAACTTTAGCTCCTATCACTATACCAGCTGTATCAGCGCCACCCCCAAGATAAACAAGTGTTTTATAAAATATATTTCCTGATTCTATATTAGGCATAAGGAGTATATCTGGATCTCCAGAAACTTCGCTTTTTATACCTTTATGTTGAGCGGCTTCCTTAGAAACTGCATTATCCATAGCTAAGGGTCCATCAACAATTAAGCCAGGTAGTTGTCCCCTTTCATACATTTTTGTTAATATTGCAGCATCAACAGTTGACTGCATATTTGTTGAAATAGTCTCAACTGCCGATATTACAGCTACTTTAGGTTTCTCTATTTCAAGAGCTTTTGCTACAATAGAAGCATTTTCAAGAATTGCTATTTTATCATCGAGTGTTGGAGCAATTACAATGCCTCCGTCTGTCATTACTAACATCTTATGATAGTTAGGTGTTTTTATAATTCCTATATGGGTAAGAAGTTTACCAAATCTTAAGCCAGTTTCTTTATTTAAAACTTCTTTAAAAAGGATTGGTGTTGGTATTAAACCTTTCATCAAAATATCTGCTCTATTTTCTTTAACCAGTTTTATGCCTGCCTGACATTGAAGTATTTTTTCTCTCTCATCGATTATTTCTATATCGCTTAAATCGAATTTACCTGAATTTGCTTTTAATATTTTCTCTTTAGAATCAATAAAAATTGGTTCTATCAATCCTTCATTTTTAGCATCAAATACAGCTTCTATTACATCTATATCCCCAGCTCCAACTACAGCAACCCTTTTTTGGGGAAAACTCTTAACTTTAGCTTTTGCTTCTATAAAATTTTGTATCACTTAATGCTTACCTCCTTAATAAATTTAGTATACTTTGATTTCTTCTTTACCGCTTTTTGCATTTAATGCTGCATATGCAAGTGCTTCCATTTCATCGCTCCCAGGATAAACTTTAAGAGGAGCTATAAAAGAAACTCGCTCTTTAATGGCATTAACAACATAAGTTGAATTACTAATTCCACCAGTCAATATGATAACTTCTGGCCTTCTTCCTATTGCTAAAGACATTGCTCCTATTTCTTTGCTAACCTGGTAACAAAGAGCATCTACTACATCTTTAGCATATAAATTTCCTTCTTCCATCATTTTGATAGCTACTTTGAAATCATTTGTCCCCAGATATGATACCAGTCCAGCCTTTGTCAAAAGAAGTTTTTTCAAACTAGTCATATCATAAATATTAGAATAGCACATCTCAACAATATCAATTGATGGTAAACTGCCAGCTCTTGTTGTAGAAAATGGTCCTCCTTCATTAGGATTGCTGACATCAACTAATTTACCCTCTTTAAAAGCAGTAACAGAAATTCCTCCACCTAAATGAGCACAAATCGCACATAAATATGTGAAGTTTTTATTCTCTTCTTCGCAATATTTTTTAAGTATTGCCCTAATGTTTAATGGATGATCCAGAGAAACTCTTTGAATATCTTTTAGTCCTGTTAGCCTTGCAAGTTCAGTAAACTCATCGACTGATACTGGGTCAGCAATAAAGGCTGGAATATTATACGTTTTTGATAAAT
>JAGPKW010000053.1 GCA_018053685.1 Patescibacteria group bacterium | reverse complement strand
ATATTATAGGTACAGTATGTGATAAGTTAAAAGATGATAAAGATACGGAAATTATAGTTTTAACTGGTGATAAAGATACCTTACAGTTAATTAGCAATAATATTAAAGTTTATACATTTAAAACAGGTATTTCTGATATTGTAATATATGATAGAGATACTGTAAAAGATAGAATGGGCATATATCCAGAACAAGTTATAGATTACAAAGCATTAAGGGGGGACCAATCAGATAATATTCCTGGAGTAAAAGGTATAGGAGAAAAGACAGCAGTAGAGCTTTTAAATAAATTTGGTAACATTAATAACTTGTATAAGTCTATAGAAAGTAATTCTATAAGTGATGAGATAAAACCAAGGATTTTAGGACTTTTAAAATCTCAAAAAGAGCAAGCTTTTTTGAGCTATAATTTATCGAAAATTGATAAAAATGTAAATATAGAATTTAATTTAGAAGAGTGCATTATTAAGCCAATAGATTTAGAGAGATTAAGAAAGATTTTTATAGATTTAGAGTTTAAAACTTTGCTTGATAGAATTTTGGAGTTAGATATTATACCAAAGCCAGAGAATAAAAATATTCAGGGTAATAACACTGAATATATTTTTTTGAAAAATGATGGAGATATTTTGAAAGTGTTTAAAGAGTTAGAATCGCAAGAAGAATTTGCGTTTGATACAGAGGCTGATGGAGTAAATTCATTAGTAGCTAATATAGTTGGTTTTAGTTTTTGTTTTCAAGAAGGCCATGCTTATTATATAGATTATAATACTATAAAAAATAATATTAAAATATTCAATAAAATAAAGAATATTTTTGAGGACAAAAATATAAAAAAAATAGGTCATAATATTAAATATGATATACATATTCTTAAAAGATTGGGAATAAATGTAGAAAATACATATTTTGATACAATGATTGCTGCATATATTTTATATCCTGGTGAAAGGAAATATAATATTGATTCTTTAGTTTTTTCAGAGTTTGGATTTAGAATGCAAAGGATAGAAGAGTTAATTGGGGAGAATAAAAAGACACAAATTACTATGAATTTTGTAGATCCAAATAAAGTTGCAAGTTATTGCTGTGAAGATTCTGATTTTGCATTCAGATTATATAAAAAATATTTTTTAGAATTAAAAAAAATACCAAAATTTTTTGATTTATTTTTTACTATAGAAATGCCGCTTATAAATATTTTAGTAAGTATGGAAGAAAATGGTATTTTATTAGATGTAAATTATTTAAATGAATTATCTTTATTTTATGAAGATAAGATAAAAGAGATAGAAAAGTATATTTTTGATATAACTGGTCCATTCAATTTAAACTCTCCTAAACAATTACAGGAAATATTATATAATAAATTAAAATTAGATATTAAGGGAATTAGAAAAATAAAAACTGGTATATCTACAGCATCTGATGAGTTGGAAAGATTAAGAGATAATTTGCTTGATGAAGCGGAAGAAATAGTAGAGAATAATCAGTTAGATAATTCTCTAGATACAGAAATTATAAATATATTAAGTAAAATTATAGAATATAGAGAATATCAAAAGTTAAAAACAACATATATTGATAATCTACCATTATTAATTAATAAAAATACAAATAGAATACACACAAATTTTAATCAAGTCATTACTTCAACTGGTAGATTATCATCTTCTGATCCAAATTTACAAAACATTCCAGTTAGAACTGAAGATGGTAAAAAAATTAGAAAAGCTTTTATTGCAGAAAAAGGATATAAACTAGTGTCAATAGATTATTCACAAATAGAGCTTAGAGTTATAGCTGCATTAGCTAATGAAAAAAATATGATAGATGCATTTAATAAAAATTTGGATATTCATGCGGTGACAGCTTCAATAATAAATAACATTAAACTGGAGGATGTTACAAGAGAACAAAGGCGAGATGCTAAATCTATAAATTTTGGTATAATATATGGGATGGGGCCGAGAAAGTTAGCTAGGACTACAGGTTTATCTTTTAAAGATGCAAAGGAATATATTGATAAATATTTCCAGGTCAATAGAAATATTGAAAAATATATAAATGAAGTTATCAACTTTGCAAAAGAAAATGGTTATAGCGAGAATATACTTGGTCGGAGGAGGTATCTTAAAGACATAAATTCAAATCAATCTCAAATTAGAAGTCAAGCAGAGAGAATGGCTCAGAATATGCCAATACAAAGTCTAGCAGCTGATATAATGAAGATGGCAATGAAAAAAGTTTTTGATAGAATAAATAATTCTAAAGAAAAAGATAATATAAGGATGTTGCTACAGGTCCATGATGAACTGGTATTTGAAGTTAGAGAAGGCTCTATATATTTTATGGAAAATATTAAAGATGATATGGAGAATGTTTTTATCTTACCTAATAATGTAAAATTAAAAGCAGAGATTGAGGTAGGAGATAATTGGGGGGAAATGAATTAAAATTTAAAATATGATAAATATTTATGCATATATTGGGGATATTTATGCAGATATTGAGGAGAGTATAGAAAGACAGAAGAATAATTTTAAATTAAAATATGATAAATCAAATATCATATATTTTGATTTTTCCGAAAATTTTAATGATTCTGAATTAAAAATACAATTAAAAAATGCATATGAAAATTTGCCATTATTTTCAACTAAAAAATTAATTATTTTGAAAGATGTTTCAGCTCTATCAAAAGAAAAAAATGATATTTTAGATTTATTATTAGATTATTTGCAATATTCAAATGAAGATTTTATAACAATAATACAAGATACAAGAATAGATAGAAGATCAAAATTTTTTAGAAGGATACAAAAGTTAGAAAAAGACGGGAAGCTAAAAATAAATAAAGCATATTTTGAAGATGACAATAATATAGAAAAATGGGTTATAAAGACAATACAAAGTTATGGTTTTAATATTACTAAAAATGCATTAAGTAAAATACTTGAAATTTTTAATATCAAAAAGAATTATAGGGGAGAATATGTTGGGGGATTTGATACTATAAAAATAAAAAATCAATTATTGAAATTATTTGATTACAAAAAAGATGATAAACTTATAAAAGAAGAAGATGTAAATAATATTGATTTAAATTATGAAAATCCTAATGATAGTGATATATATGAATTAGTAAACTTAATATTCCAAAAGGATAAAAGAGCTTTAAAATTATTTGAAAAAAATTTTTATAACACTACAAATGAAAAGTTAAAATTAGATGAACTGGTATTTTTTAATACTATTATGATTAATCAAATAGAAGACATGATTATTGTATCAGATATGATAGTTAATAAATTTAGTGATGCAGATATTTCTAATAAGTTAAACTGGGATAATATAAAGAGAATATACCCAATAAAACTAAAATTAAAAAATTTTAAAAAACAAGATTTATTTAAGTTTTATAAAGAACTTGGAGAAATAGATATTTTATCAAAAACAAATCAGGATATTTCACTATATAAATTAAATTTATTAATTATTGAAATGATAAATGGATAAAAATCAAAATAGGAATTTTATAAATTCTCTTAGGCACATAAATTTTAAGGATCAAAAAATAAAAAATTTTTATAAAAGAATTCTTTTTTTTATAATTCCTATATTGTTGATTATAATATTATGTCAGGCAGTTAATTTTTTGTTTACAGTTATAGCTGCCCCTAATAGTTATTTTTTAGATAAAAATATTTCATTAAAAGATAAGCAGGAAGTTGCAGATATAATTAGGAGCAAGAAAGAAGAGCTTGGTTCTAGAGAAATAGTATTAGTTTTTGATACAGATGATAAAGAAATAGTAAAAAGATATTATTTAAAAGATATATTAGGGATTGAGGCCGAGGATCAAACTATTGATAAAATATTTAACGAAAATTTTATTTGGTATGATTTTAATCTCAGCTATTTTATAAAAAATTTATTTTATAAAAAAAATTATAATTTAGATTATGCCATAGATAGAAGAGCATTAGAATTAATAAAGAGCGATATAGAATCTTATGAAGTTTCTGCTAAAAATGCTAGCGTGTCTATTGATGAACAAAATGTTAAATTTACTATACAAAAAGAAAAACAAGGTTTTTCTTATGACTTTAGCAATTTTGAACATGATTTATTGAATCTAATAAATAATAGTAATAGTGCTAACAGCATGATTAGGGTCAATAAAATAATAGATAATCCAATAATTACCGAGAATGATATAAATCCAATTTTGGCATCGGCAAATTTATTGTTAGATAATTCCCCTATAAATGTTTTCTATAAGACAAATGTTTATAAAATTGTGAGGGGCGATCTATTACATTGGATAGATTTTGATTATAATATATCTGACAATAAATTTAATGAAGCTGAAATTAAGATTAAGAAAGATGATATTATGGAATATTTAGACCATATAGCATTAGAGAATGATAAGGAACCGAAAAATGGTGAAATTGTTTTTGATGAAAATAATCCAATGAAAGTAGTTAAATTTACGCCAATAGAAAAAGGGCTATCATTAAATAAAGAAGACTCATATAATAAAATACAAGATGCTATATTGTCAAGTAAAAATGAGGTATATTTAACTGTAGATGATAAATTACCAGATAATATGAATAGCGAGGTTGTTAAAATGGGTTTATTAGAAGAAATTGGCAGAGGTGTTTCTAATTTTGCTGGTTCATCAAAGAATAGAGTTCATAATATAGAGATAGGATCGTCTTTTTTAAATGGATTGTTAATAAAACCAGGAGAAGAATTTTCGTTAATAAATATTATAGGGCAAGCGACCCCTGATAAAGGATATCTTGAGGAATTAGTTATAAAAGGTGATAGAACAGAACAGGAATATGGTGGAGGATTGTGCCAAGTAGGAACAACTATGTTTAGGGCGGCATTAAATTCTGGGTTTGAGATAACAGAGAGACAGAACCATTCTTATAGAGTTAGTTATTATGAACCAGCGGGAACTGATGCAACAATATATTATCCAAAACCAGATTTAAAGTTCATAAATAACACAAAAAATTATGTGATGATATTAACGGAAATCAATGGGACGGAATTAATATATAAAATTTGGGGTACAAAAGATAATAGAAAGATAACAATAACAGAGCCTATAATTAAAAACATAGTTTTAGCACCTGGAACAAAGTGGATAGAAACATTAGATTTAAAACCAGGTCAAAAAAAATGTATAGAGTCATCCCATAATGGTGCAGATGCTGAATTTACTTATCATGTTGAGCTAGAAGATGGAAAAGTAATAGATAAAGTTTTTAAAAGCCATTATAAACCATGGCAAGCGATTTGTTTAATAGGAGTGGAGCAATTTTCTGGTTATGGATATGGTTATGGTTATGGTTATGGTTATGGTTATGGTTATTAATTGATAATTAATAAATATTATGGAAAAAGGTAATTTTAATACAGATGTTAGTCCAACTATTGATAGAATGAGAAAATTTACAGAGTTTAAAGAATATTTAGAAAATGGAATTAGTGAGTTAGAGTATAAGTTAAATAAAATTGACATAAGCAATGATTTTCTTGATAAAGAAATAATGCCATTAGTTAATAGAATTAGTAAAATAGTAAGCTATATTAATTCTGCAAATAGTGTAAATATTGATATATCGGATATAGATAAACAGGCTTTGCAAAATCTATTTTATAGTGATCAATTCAGAAAGTTAGAACGCAAATTTTATTATTTAAAAAATAAGAAGTTACCTAAAATTAAACAGAAGATAGACAAGCAAAAAGTAATAGAAGATAAAAAAGATCCTAAGAATTATTGGTGGGGTAAATTAGAGGAAC
>JAGPKW010000052.1 GCA_018053685.1 Patescibacteria group bacterium | reverse complement strand
TCTATTCCCTGATGATTGCACCTGACCACCGATTAAGTAAAACAGATATCTCTGCTAAGTTTAACCATCACTATAAAAAAGAAGAAACCAATAAGTTTATCCAGGGTTTACTGGACCTTGAACTGATAAAAATAGAGAAAGTGACCACCGGGAATAAACCTACCACCTACTATGCGTTAAACTAAACCAACTAAGAAATCTGGTACATCCTAAGGGGGAACCTTTAAAAGTTCCCCCATTTTTTAATAAAAACCCGAAGCATAAAGATTAATACGAGTGAACTCTGTAAAAGTCATTCCTTTTTTAATAAATTCGCAGAAATTGGGATAAATTCGCAGAAAAATGAATAAATTCGCACCCCTATTTTACCCTTATCTCTCACCTATCACATTCAATATCAATAAGTTATACCTATTTTTATGTCTCTTTACTACCCCCTACCTCCCCCTTCTCTTTTTAGCCAGGAAAGAGTCAAGAGAGAGTCAAGATATATATTAACTATTTATATACTAATTATTTAAACCAAAATCTGTATAGTGATATATAATATATATCTTTTTATTTTAGAATAATATAATATATTATATATATATAAATTTATTACTTCTTATCCGAATCTATAATTTCTATTCGGGACTATAATTTCTATCCGGGACTATAGGGATATTTCAAAATATGCCTAAGTTATTTATATATGAATAAGTTAACCCTATTTTACCCTATTTTTCACCTGCGAATTTATTCATTTTTTTGCGAAATTATTACCCTGCCTTGCGAATTTATTCAATTTTATGCTAATTTATCCCTGCTAAGCTATACTCTTTATTAACGCTTTTCCTGATATTGTCCCTCTAAAAAAATTACTTTTTATACCTAAATATGTCAATAGTATCTGTACATTCGGCAGTCAAAACTGGCACACTCATAATTCTTTAACATTTTCTTGAGACGGTAGTTATATACTGGTATAAAAACTAAATGAAATGTAAAAGTTATAAACTGATAATAAAATAGTTCAAATATTACAAAAATATTACTTGACAAGCATATTAATATATTTAATTTGCATTTTATAGATATGAGTTTCAATATTTAAAGAAAAGCTAATGTGATTTGGGCTTTTAAATTAAGGGAAAAAGGTAAAAGAATGAAGCTTAGTTTTTTATTTTCTTTATCTGAAGAGTTAAAAGTGGAAATGTATGCACCAAAAGTTTAAAAGCAACATTAAACTACTTTGTTTTATGGCTTATTTAAAAAATGTTATTTATTATCAAAATGTCTTAATTATCCCCGCAGCTATGAACTGTGACTATTTATCTAACTATCAACTCTCACAATTAGATAAAAGATTTAAAGAGAAGTTGTATCTCTTTACCTCTCAGTTTTTCCCTAATTTTAACCCCCAACCGACTTTTCAAAAAACTAATTTTAAAAGTGAGGTATTTAAAATGAAAAAGACACTTTTATTTGTATTATTTTTACTCTGCACCACCTTTATCTTCGCTCAGAGCGATGTATGGCTCTGGGCAAAAAAAGCTGGAGGAACTAGCAGCGAAAACAGACTAAGTATAGCCACTGATTCCTCAGGAAACAGCTATGTTATCGGTGGTTTTTGGGAAACTGCTTCTTTCGGAAGTATAATTCTTGAAAGTAATGGGAATGCTGACATTTTTGTAGCCAAAGCCTATATACCTTACGATTCCAATGATATAGTTGTAGTAGAAGGGAATACGGGACTTGGAGCTATCTATCCTAATCCCTTCAATCCAGTTGCCAATATTCCTTATAATCTATCAGAAATATCTGATGCTGATTTCTATATCTATAATGTCAAGGGACAGCTTGTGCGTCATATCAATGTTGGACCTCAACATCCAGGATATTACCAGATTAGCTGGAATGGAAAAGATGATAATGATAAATCTTGTAGTAGCGGTATCTACTACTTTATTATGAAAGCAGGAAAACAGACCTTCCAGCGTAAAGCAGTGTTAATGAAATAAACTCCTTTTTTTAAGAAGAACCAACAAAGGAAGACCCAGCTTTCTATGCCGGGTCTTCTTTTATATAGATGTTCTCATCTGCACAAGCTTCGCAGAAGCTTTCTAGAAAAAGTATAAAAAGTTCTTACTAGCATTAAGAGGAATCAAGTATGCTCCCAGCATTTAAAGACAGATAAGCATATATAAATATATTGAAAATTAGAAAAAATTATTACATAACATTATAAATATAGTTAAAAGATTATCTTGGCACTCAAGGAATACTACGAGAAGAACCCCTGGAAGCCTTACGAAAAAGGTGACATCCTATTCTGTTACTTTTACGGAAAGCTAACGGTAGATGATATAGTTAAGAAAGCCACAGGTGAAAAACTCGTCTCACTCAGAATTCATAACAAACCCTAAAAAGGAGAATTAAATAACAAACAAAGAATTCTAAAATAGATTTAAATCAGTTTATAAAACCAGAAGCAAGTGGATTAGTCTAATCTAATCCTTTTAAGGAAAGTTTGACCTGGTTAAGGCTTCAAAAAAGTCCATAATATCAGCAAATTTTTGACGATAACTGTGATAAAGAAGCCAAAATGAAAAGCTTTCAGTATAACATCGTTGTATTCCCGCAGATATTATAGAGAAACTCTGAATAAAGCATAACAGTTCAATGCATATAGTTACATATTCGGAAGAATTAGCCCCAGTGTTGTATTCCTAAAATGCATTGACTCCGAAAACCTTGATATAGACGATAAAGCAAATAACCACTTATAACAAATCCGAAGAGAAATCCTGATTTTTTAAACTCCCGTTAAAGCTTTAGGTGCTACCGACCAGCATTCTCAAATTCAGCTTTACACTGAAGGACCCTATGATAAAGTTATAACCTTTCTAACTGTCTTAAATTTCCAGTATGATTATACTATCCCCAATCTACATCCTGAAAGTGAAGATGTTAGTTATCTTGGTGGACATAAACTATCAGAATTACTTAATGCAGAAAGACTTGCCACCGAAATTGCTCTCACTAAAGCAAAACGTCCAAATGCCAATATTATTTTCCCACAAATTGATGAGTTTCATCTGGGTGAATTCATTATGATGTATGAAATTCAAACTGTATTCACGGGAAAACTATTACACATAAATCCTCTGGACCAACCAGGAGTAGAAGCAGGAAAAAAAGCTACCTATGCCTTAATGGGAAAACCTGGTTATGAAAAGGAAAGAGAAGAAATAGAACAATATCTTCAAAAATCAGGAAAAAAATAAGCAGTAAATCATTCAGTTCTTGCTCTTTATTTCTATAAATGATTATAAGCTAATCCAAAAGAATATATTATTTTTTTTGCTAATAAGAATAAATTATTACTATCTATAAATTCAATATAACGGCAATGTTAATGGAATTTGACCTTTAACGAGATTCCATTTATCTTTATAAAAAGCTTCTATGGCAAGTTCGGAAAAGAATGCTTTGACCTTAATTGTTTTGGATTTACTTGAAGCAAGATATGTGATTATGAATCGGCAGTTAGATTACAACACGAATCGACTCCACAGTTCCCTAAACAACATAACTCCAACGAAATTCCGAGAAAACTATGAAAACAATGTAGATAGCAAGCTTGTCAGCTTACAAGTGGTGTAAAAAATAAGAGAGGGTCAGTTATGTTAAAAAAAATCATTTTTCGTCCGTTTACTTTTGTTGTTATCTTGATGGTACTTATTGAGGCGATGATCTTAGTGTTGCCCCAACAAGTGTTTGGAATGCTAATTGATACTATTTCATCTAGTAGTGCGGATCTGACAAAATACATTATATACCCATTCGTCAAGATCATTGCACCACTCACAAATCTTCCACTAATTACACAATTAATTATTTTGTATCTATTGCTATCATTGTTATCGTTATTTATTTCAATATTAAGAGGGTATTGCGTGACTTATAACGGAGAGAGAATATTATTCGATATTAGAAAGAAGCTATTTTCTAACCTAATAAGAAGTAACTATACATATCTTAACACTCTCACATCTGGTGAAACGACCTTACGGATACTGTCGGATGTAGAAAATGTGAGAAATTTAATAATTGGCCCTATTAATGGGTTGCTAATTGATCTGATCACAGTTTTCTTGATAGTTTTTATATGCTTTAGAATATCAGCAGAACTGTCAATACTAATGCTAATCCCGATACCAATAGTTATTTTTAGTAGTTTCGTCATTGGAAATAAGCAAATTAAGATTTCAACGCGTTTACGCGAACACTTATCAAATCTGACATCTACAACAATTAACAGAATTAAAGGTTTCTTGCTTGTAAAACTATTTGCTCAGGAGAACAAAGAAGATGAGCAATACTCTATTTTGCTCTCCAAGCATTTCAACCAAGTATTAAAAAGTTTGAAAACAACGCTCGCATTATTCCCGCTAACCAGTGGAGTCCGGATTGTTGTCACGGTAGGATTACTATATGTCGGTATATTGAGAGTTCAACAGCAGGTTCTTAGCGTGGGCGAATTGTTAGTCTTTATTCAATATTTAGGTCGTTTTTATTCTCCATTTGTTAATATTGCTAGGTTCTATAACAGCATTGCAATGTCTATAGTATCATATAAAAAACTAGCGAACACATTTCTTGAAACTGAGAGGAATAGAGATATCATTATTAATGATATTGTCCCTACAGCAAATTATGCTGGTTTGGAGACACATACAGCTATAGAATTTGATGATGTGACCTTCAGTTATTGTGCAACCGATTCGAGCCCAAATATAATAGAATCAATGAGTTTTAAGGTGATGCGAGGAGAAAAGGTTTCTATTGTAGGTGAAAGCGGTAAAGGTAAAACAACTGTGTTAAATCTAATTGTAAGATTAATATCTCCTCAGAAGGGAAAAATCAAATTTAACGGAATAGATATATGCGAATATGACACACATTACCTTAGGTCTAAGATAGGCTACTTGACTCAGAACAATATTATGTATAATATCCCTTTGATTGATAATGTTCGTTATGGGGTTCCAGACGCTTCCATTGAGGATGTAGTCAGAGCATTGTCTCAAGTAAATATGCAGCACTACGCAAGTTCAAGTTACTTGTTCAACACTATGGGAGAGGGAGGGGAGTTGTTATCTGGAGGTGAAAAACAAAGAGTAGCGATAGCAAGATTAGCATTATGTAATCCAGATGTCATTCTTCTTGACGAGCCCATAGCTAATCTTGATATTGATAATGCTAAATGTGTTATGGATTTAATATTTAATCTGTTTAGCGATAAGACGATTATTATTACTTCACATCAACCATTGGCGATATCTTATTCAACAAGATCCATATTGATTTAATGCCTTTGCAATTAAACAACGGGTTCGTAACCTTAGGTTATCATTGAATGCGCACAATGGAATGTTTTGACCCTGTCAGATTGATTTTTATAAATAAGTTTAATTTTTCACGCAGATTTCGCAGATAACGCAGATGGATGATTATTAATACTTTATAATTTTAACTCTCTTGAAATCGCAAAAGAAATGTCTAAGTCTACTAATTGGATTAATAATAATATTCTAAGATAAAGTCAGAATTTTAGATTATGCTTAATATTCTAAATAAAGAAATCTGCGAAATCAGCGTAATCTGCGTGTTACAATTGTAATTCTAAATGCCTTATCCGTGCTATCTGTGATATCTGTGAGAGAACTTATCTGCGAAATCAGCGTAATCTGCGTGCGGTAATTCTTCTCATATTAACATCTTATCATTATAAATTTTTATCTGTGCTATCTGTGATATCTGTGAGAGAACTTATCTGCGAAATCAGCGTAATCTGCGTGCGGTAATTCTTCTAATTTTAACATCTTATTTTTATAAATTTTTATCTGTGCTATCTGTGCAATCTGTGAGAGAACTTATCTGCGAAATCAGCCTAATCTGAATCTAGAACTTATTGAAGAAGAAAATTTAGCAATGGTCATAAACCTACACCTATCTATAAGCTTAAGATATAGTAAACTTATGAGAGAGGGGAGCTTTTTAACGGCTCTCCCTTTTCTCTATTGTCTTAATAAATTCGCATAAAAATGAATAA
>JAGPKW010000051.1 GCA_018053685.1 Patescibacteria group bacterium | reverse complement strand
TATTACTTTATATTTCTTACTTCTTTCTATTGCTAATGCAAGGGGTAATCCTACATATCCCAATCCTATTATAGATACTTGTTTCATATTAATAACTGATTAAGAAAATTAATAATGGATTATACTACATGGTGGTTTAGCAAAGATATATAATATTCTTCCTAAGGATTTTGTATAATAAAAGATATACTAAAAAAACAATATGAAAATTTCAATAATAACAACAAACTATAATACAGATAAATACTTAGAACAAACAATAAAAAGTGTTTTAAGCCAAAAAGGAGATTTTAATCTGGAATATATTATTACAGATGGAGAATCAAAAGATGGTAGTTTAGATATTATTAAGAAGTATGATAAAGAAGTAAAAAGTGGAAAATGGGGAAAGAATATTGAATTTAGATATTTATCTGAGAAAGATAAAGGACAATCTGAGGGAATCAATAAAGGTCTTAAAATAGCTACGGGTGATATTGTTGCATTTCTTAATGCAGATGATTTATATACTAAAAATGCTTTAAATATAGTTGTTGAATATTTTAAGCAGCATCCAGATTGTATGTGGTTAACAGGATATTGCAGAATAATAGATGAGAATGGGAAAGAGATTAGGAAATACATTACAAACTATAAAAACAGAAAACTAAAGAAGTTTAGTCTTAAGAAGTTATTAATAGAAAATCTTTATTTCATAACTTCATCGTAATGGATTTTCGAATAATTCTACATTATATGGAAATTCCTTAATTTATAGGTTAATATATCATTGGTGATAGATTAAAATTAAGTTAATACCAAAAAAAAATGAATATCGAGGAATATGCATTAGCCCATCCAAAAGATGAACCAGCAAAGATACAGGAGTATATAATTAGAAAACTTAAAACTTTGAAGAATGGGTCGAAGATTCTAGATATAGGGTGTGCAGAAGGTGCAACTATTCGTTTTTTAGCAGAGATGTTTGGAGATAAATTCAAATATACTGGTATTGATTTATCTAAAGAAAGAATATCTGTTGCGAAGAGTAAAGAGATTCACAATGCAGAATTTCTGGTTTCAACTGGTGAAAAAATGAATTTACCAAGTGGTTCATACGACTGTATTTTATGCTCACAAGTTTTAGAGCATGTCGAAAATGAAGACAGCTTAGTTTCAGAAGTTGAAAGATTGTTAAAACCAAATGGCATATTTCAAATAGATACAGTATATAAGAAACCATGGGCTTGGTATTTCTATAGAGCACCAATAGGGTGGGCAATCGATCCTACCCATTTGAGGGAATACACAGACACAAATATTGTGAAGAAAATTATTGAGAGAAATGGCTTAATTGTACATAAAATATATACCAAAAAAGATACAAGAAATTTGAAAAAGATAGGTCTTTTTGACATTGAAATTCCTATTCCAGGATATTATACACTTTTTGTACTGGGTAAGAAAAAGTAATTTATTTTTTCTTCTTTTGTATCATTAAGTTGAATAAAGATCTTTTTAAAGGTGCTGGGATTGTGTACATTGTCAAAATTTGCAAAATTCTCCAAAAATGATCCTTAAATTTTGGTTTAAACTTGTATTCAAATTGTCCTTTGAAAGATAAATATACAGTTATGGCCTGTTGATAAGACATTTTTGCATTTGATGCAGATTTTTTATGTATCCTATATTTTATTAATTCGTCTTCTATATTTCCTAAATTACCATATTGAGAAATTTCTAATGTAAGAGCATAATCTTCTGACATTCCAAGTTTAGGTGGATACCCATGTGTTTTATCTAAAATATCCTTTCTCCATATTGAAGCTGGATGAGGTACGGGGTTAAATTGTAGAATCTGTTTGATTATATCTTTATGCTCTAAAGCATACTTTCTAACACCATATGGTTGTAATTGCTCATCGCAATTTAAGAGAGTACCACCAGAACAAACAATGTCGTTATTGGTCTCCATGTATTTCACCTGTTTTTCTATTCTATCTGGATAACTCCAATCATCAGCATCCATTCTTACAATATATTTCCCTTTACAAAGCTTTAATCCCTTATTTGAACTACCCCCTGCATTTAAATTCACTTCATTCTTTGTGGCAATAATTCTCTTATCCTTTTTTACATACCTTTGAATAATGTTCCAAGTTTTATCTGTTGAGCAATCTTCTATAATGATAAATTCAAAATTCTTATATGTTTGGTTTAATATGCTTTCGATAGCTAGTCCAATATATTTCTCTGCATTGTATGCTGTCATTAAGACAGAAACGAGTGGGTTATTTTGTTTTTGCATTGTTCTTTGCAATCTCTCTTGTTAATTTAGTTATCTGTTTATTTAATTCATCTATTTTAGAATTCTGATTTGATAACAGATAGAATAGAAAAATTATTGAAACATAAATAATTACATCAACACCTCTTCCTACTCCTGATACTTGTGCTATGTCAGCTATTATTTTAGGAAACCATACAATGAACATTCCTGCACCCCAAAAGATTATCCATATTAAGGTTTTAGACCAAGTTACTTTGTCTTTCTTTAAGTTTGATAATAATTGTAGGATTATTAAGGCAATTATTATAGTTGCAATATATTGTATTACCATTATCCTTTTATTTTAGAACTTATTAATTTATATGCAATATTAATACTATTAGATATACTCTGTCCTTTAGACATTGAATATTTAGTATATTTTATAGTTACAGGTACTTCTGTATATTTAAGATTTAATACCTTTATCTTATCTAGTATCTCTGATGCATGTTCAAATCTATCATGTTGTAGATTTAGTTTTTTAGCTGTATTTGAGGTCATTACTCTTATTCCATTATGTACATCTGTTAACCATATATGTGAAAAGAGATATGTAAAGAGTATTCCTCCTTTAAGAAGTATTCTCTTTTTTAATGGGATATTATTCTTTTTTAAGAATCTTGATCCTAGTACAATATCATAATTTCCTTCTATTAATGTATTTAACATTGGTTGTATATCTTTAGGATCATGTTGTCCATCTGAATCAAAATGTACTATGTATTTAGCTCCTTTATCTATTGCTATTTCCATTGCTGTTTGTAATGCAGCTCCTTGTCCTCTATTTATTATATGTTTTGTTATTATTGCATTAGTATTATTCTTTACTAATTCATATCCATTATCTTTACTACCATCATCTACTACTACTATATTGTTATATCCATTATCATTAAGAGATTTAATTACTTTAAGTATCATCTTCTCTTCATTATATAGAGGGATTGTTATGTAGACTTGAGAGGTATTCATTTTGTTTGATTATATCAAAGAATGAAGTTGTAATAAATTTAAAATGTATTTTATTTTTTTCTGTCTTACAAAAGTGCCCAAGTATAATATAGTGCTATAAAATTATTCACTAAGATTTAAACAGTACAAGTTTTAATCCTTGACTTAATATTACTAACATACTAGGATTTAAAAGTTTACTTAGTTTAATTTTGTACAAGTAATTCAATGGAGATAATTCAAGAAATGTTTTTTTTACTTGTACCAATCTTCTCAATTGTATCAATATCTACTGCTCTAGCAATTTTATTAAAGAGACTTCTGGCAGAAACACTTCTTCCTACAATTGCATTTGTTATTTTACTTCTTTTTTTGTTTGGACTATTAAACTTCAAGGGATGTCTATTAATAGGTTATATCATTATTATATTACTCTCATTAGCTTCAGTTATATTCTCAATAAAAACATTTTTGAATGATAAAAAAACTATTAGAAACATATCTTTTATTACAGGATTATTATTAATTTTCTTGTTTTTAGGTATCTCTTTATTCATAAACTATCAAAGAAAATATATTGAATGGGATGAATTTAGTTATTGGGGA
This sequence comes from Patescibacteria group bacterium, assembly GCA_018053685.1. Lineage (GTDB taxonomy): Bacteria > Patescibacteriota > Patescibacteriia > JAGPKW01 > JAGPKW01 > JAGPKW01. Next base: position 2,241 of record JAGPKW010000051.1, on the reverse strand, counting down.
TCAAATGTTAAAAGTTTATATACTTTTGATGCCTTACAAACATACAAAGAGTCGAAAGTTGTTATAAAGTCGTATATCCCAGGGATGCCTCTTTTCCAATATTTTTTTACACGATTATTTCCAGAATTTGTTGAATTTCCCTCATATATAGCATCAAATTTCTTGTTTTTCGCTTTAATTTGTGTATTTATTAAAAAAAACTTTAACATTAAGAATTTTCTTGTTATAACTGGAGCTCTTTTACTACCACTTCTAGCAAATGTAAATTTTTATAATTCTTTATATGTAGATACAATATTAGGTATACTGTTTGGATGTACTCTCTTGTTTTATTATAACTTTGATACAAAAAAAGATATCCTTTTTAGCCTAATTCTAAGCATAAGTACTGCAATAATCCTTACACTTACAAAGGATATGGGGCTAGTATTCACATTAATAGGTAATTTTATTATTATAATAGATCTTTTACTTTTTAAGAGAAAACAATACTACTCTTTCTTTTTAGGGAGCAATAGCTTTAAAGCAAAAGTTAAAAGATTCTTTGTTTATCTCTCTCCATCAATTATAGCAATAGCATTGGAACTACTCTGGTTGTTACATTTACACATATCCAAAGGTAATTCTACTTTTAATGTCGCTGGAGAGTCTTTCTTCTCCTTCATACAGCAAGGTCAAATATCCTCTACTCAAATTGAAATTTTTCATAGTTTTATTAATGCATTAAAAACATTATTGATATTCCCAATCAATTTTTCTTTCTTAAAAATCATATCCTTTATTACTACAACCTTTCTCATACTTCTAATATCCGACAATCATATTAATAAGTTAATAAAGAAAAGACTGCTCATTTCTTTTATTAGCTTAATAATTGGGAATTTTATATACTTAGGTATTCTTCTTTATTCATATATGTTTATCTTCTCCAATTATGAAGGACTAAGATTAGCAAGTTATAATAGATATATGCTTTCATATTTAATTGTAGATTTCTTCTTCTTATTAGTTTTCTTCATAATACAAGGTAAAAGTCAAATAGAATTAAAAACTTTAAACAACACATTAAATAACATTAAAAATGTAATTTACTGTATAACAATATTCTTTATATTTAACTTTTTATATGAAAATACAAAGTATCCGATTTCTTTGAATGTTGTACATGCACGAGAATCAGTGTCAAAAACAATTGAAACTAGAAAACCTTATGATGAAATTTCAAAATGGTCAAAATATATTACAAATACTAAGGAAAAAACATGTATGATTTCTCAAGCAGATCAAGGTCTAAACAAACTAATTCTTATGCATACAGTCTACCCATCAAATACAGAGTGGCTTACAGATTATTCTATTTCCATGACACCATATTATGAGAATGATCCATGGTCAATGATAATTTCTCCAGATAATTGGCAACAATACATTATAAAAAATTACGATTTTGTATACATTTTTATATATGATGAAAATTTTATTCAACTGTACGGACAATTCTTTGATAATATAAAACAGTACCAGCTTTATACTGTAAATACAGACACCAATGGGAATCTACGACTCATTTCAGTACAAGAATAACATATCAAGAGAATTCTAAAACAAAATATTATCCTATCTCATAAGCTTTAATTACATCATCTATAGAATTATAGAAATGCAACTTGCCATCCTTAAGAAATGCTGCCCTATTACAGAAATCCCTAACAGAAGCAGATGAATGTGTAACCAATATTATTGTTTTCTTTCTCTTTTTATACTCTCTAAATATATTAAAACACTTCTTCTGAAACTCAATATCTCCAACAGCTAATACCTCATCTAAAATATATACATCTGCATCAGCCATAATAGCAATAGAAAAAGCTAATCTAACCTGCATACCAGAAGAATAATTCTTAAGAGGCATATCCATAAACTTCTCTAACTCAGCAAACTTAACAATCTCATTGTACTTCTCCTGAAGGAATGACCTAGATAAACCAAGAATAATACCATTAAGAAAAACATTCTCTCTACCAGATAACTCCGAATTAAAACCAACACCCAACTCTAAAAAAGGAACCATCTTACCCTTTACTTTAACACTACCGCTTGTAGGAGAATATATTCCTGCAAGAATCTTTAATAGTGTAGATTTCCCACTACCATTTCTTCCCATTATTCCAAGAAAATCGCCTGGATACACATCCAAATCAATATCCTTCAAAACAGTAAATTTCTCTCCTGAAGGCTTAA
>JAGPKW010000050.1 GCA_018053685.1 Patescibacteria group bacterium | reverse complement strand
TTATGGATATGCCTCTTAAGAATTATTCTTCTGGTATGCAGGTTAGATTAGCTTTTTCTATTGCTATTATGGCTGATGCAGATATATATATTTTAGATGAGGTATTAGCTGTAGGGGATATTGAATTCCAGAAGAAGTGTTTTAATATATTTAGAGAGTATAAAAAAAGAAAGAAAACAATAATATTGGTTACACATTCATCTTCTTCTGTTAAGGATTTTTGTAATAGGGCAGCATTTCTTAAGGATGGTAAGTTACATTTTTATAACACTATAGATGATGTAATTAAGGCTTATGAAGTTGGATAATAAGTTAATATCTTCATCTTATTTGAAATGTTTTTGTTTAAACAAAATCTTCTTCATAATAAATATAAATTAGTTGCAATTGCATTGAATTTTTTTCTTTTGGTCTTATTTATAGGCTTATCTTCAATTTTGGATTTTGAAATTTTTTGAGATCATTCCTTTTTCATTTATTTTAGGATTAGGGATTGTGACAGCTTTTAAGGAAGTGTTGCCAATAAAAAATCTTTTTATATTATATTCATTTCTTGCTCGCTTTTTTGTTGGTTATTTTTAACACCTTTATAATTCTTTTGTTATAAGGATCCGTATAATTGTTTCGTCTTGGATATTCAGAAACAGGTGTCTTAATTTCTGTATATGAAAAGTCTTTTTTAATTGCTATATTTTTTAGAAGACCACTGTCTTCTAGATAGAGCATCTTTTTATTGAATTTAATTTTACCTTTTGTTGAAGTATCAACAATGAAGCTATTAAATGGGATAAAGTTGTCTATCATTAGTAAACATTTATTAAATTGTTGATATACTCTTCTTGATTTAGAGATAATATATAAATATTCTTTTCAGTAGAATTCTTTTCAATTTTATTAATAACATAAACATTAGAGCCAAAGGCAATTTTCTTTTTAAGGGTTGGTAATGTAATTATGAGATCTTTCTTGCTTTTTGTGTGTATTGTTAGTATCTTTGAGAAATTTTTAATTTTCTTTGTTACTTTTTTGTGTTTTTACCATCCTTTGACTGACCGACAAAACTGAAAGTAACCCTATTAAAGTTGGTATTTTTTAATAGATTTCTCAATTTCTTTAAAATCTTTGTACTCAAAGAAAGTCAGTCTACTAATTGGTGAGCAGTTATAAATTTTAATTTCATTTTGTCTCTGTTTTATTTGTTCTCTAAAAAATGCTTTCCAAGCTTTGTAATGCCAAAGGTCACTACAAGGTTTATTATATGTGGTTCCTTTCCCATAATAATCTTCCCTAAAGTGGTTTATATCTTTGTTTTCGCCTGATTTATAAAGACCATTTATAATATTAACACCAGGAACATGTTCTTTATAATTAGCATCACATCCTAATAGGTATATTTCTTTAAATCCTAGTAATCCAATTGCTATTTGTAATCCAAACAGACCGGAATTAGCGACAGTAAGCTCTTTTTCAAAATCCAAATCTGGGTGTAAGGGATTTCTCCCATTTGTCCTAATGAGTGTAGTTTTTCTTGAATGAAAATTCTTTCTTGAAAAATCGTTATCCGGGAAGAAGAATCTTTTTATTGATGAATGGAAAATTAAATTTCTGAATTCGTCCTTGTTATCTTGGTTTACTACTAAATCTAGACCTGCAAAATATGTAGGTTCAAACCCCCAATCGTTAAAAGCTATGTATGATCTGTTAAAGGCCATAGTATAACAGTTTTTTAATTTTTTTACATTACAATCTCTTAATGATGGACCAGAAGCTAATATAAATAAAGGTGAGGCTTTGCTTTCTTCTTTTTTTAAATGATAGGTAAACATAATACTTTTATAAGTATAGCAATATTATTATAGATGAGCAATTTTTAACTTGATATAGAAAATAAAGGATAGTAGAGAAAAAGTAAAATATATTATAGAATAGCAAATGAGAAATTCTCATTTAGTAATAATAATTAAAGGATATAATGAAAATAGCATTTCAGGATAAATTAGAATGGTATATGTTACCACATGCTGAGAAAGAAATTGGCATAAGGATGCGAAATGCATGTGTATCTCTTAACATTGATGCAATATATTCTTCTGACGCAGGTGTTATTTCTCAATTTTCTCCAGATATTGTTTTTCCTTTACATCATTATATTCCTAAAATATTTGATTCTTACACAATTGGCTGTATGTGGAATCCGCCTGCTTTTCTTGATGCTTGTGTGTTTCCAATTAATTCACTTATGAATACATTTGAGAATATTAAATCTTATGATGCTTATGCTATTGCATCTTCCACAATAGACGATTATTTGAATACAATTAACTTTAGATCTCCAATTGTAAGAGATAAGTTTATACTTTACCCAAGTAGTTGTAAGCATGAATTTCCACCTGTAGAGAATTTTAAAAGAATCGCCTATGTAGGTTCAAACTGGCAGGGAGATAGACATAAAGATTTGTTCCTAGAGTGTAATAAGATAAATGTATACGGACCCGAGAATAGCTGGGAATACTTAAATGGTGGGGCTTCTAAATATTGTGGCGAGGTACCATTTGGGAATGATGCTATTTATAAAGTTTATAGGGAGAATGGAATTGGATTATGTTTTCACAGTCGAGAGCATTTAGAGGCTAACGTTCCCAATATGAGAATTTTTGAGATGGCAGCTTCCGGAATTTTAATATTTGCGGATAGGCTAAGGTTTATTGAAGAGAATTTTGGTGATTCTGTAATATATATTGATACTACAAAAAGTACTGAAGAAATTATAGAGCAAATAGATGAAAAATATTATTGGGCATTAAGTCATCCGCAAAAAGCGACAGAAATGGCATTTGAAGCAAATAAGGTATTTAATAAAAAATTTTCTTTGGAGAAACTTATTGGAGATATTGTTGATCAGTATAATTCTCAATCCATTTCTAAACCAAAGACTAAGCATAATGCTTCTGTGGAAATTATTATGCGTACTGATGGAAAAAGATCTACAATAAAAGAATCTATAAATTCAATTGCAGATCAAACTTATAAAAATATCTTATTAACATTCATATATTGGGGAGAAAGCAAGGATTTATTTGAGGAGTGGATTAAGAGCTATGTTCCAAAGTCACTTAAGTATCGAATATTATCTTTTAATGAGAGAAAGGACAGGAGTTTTAACTTCTATTCTGGGATTAGAAATGCAAAAGCTGATTATATTGGTTTCTGTGATGATGATGATATTTTATTTAAGAATCATGTAGAAAGTCTTGTAAGATTATTAAAAAATGATAAAACGGCTACTGTTGCATACTCTGGTAGTATAGTTAAAGAAACTAAAGGAAGGTTAACTAAGAGAGATCTTGCATACTTTCATGAATTTTTTAATTTTGAGAATACATCTTTTATAACTAGTAATTCATATCTAGTGCGTAAGAAGGATATCCCTTTTAATATTATGAATTATGAGATACCTTATCTGTCAGCAATAGAGGATAAAATATTTTTAGATTGTTTGTTCTTATCAAATCGAAAATTTCTTTTCAGTGAAAGTGTTACCTGCTTATTTACAAGAGATCTAAAGAAAAACAGAAATGTTAGTTATAATGCAGAGGAATGGGATAAGAATATGTCCTATTACCGAGGATTTATACAAAAATCTTCTAAGTTTATGGAGTATGTCAATCATAATGTTGAAACACCAATTTCCTTTTTATCAAATGAGAAAACAGGAAAAAGCTCTAGATTTCTTAAGATCTTAAGGTTCTTGTCAAAAAAACTCATCCCACATAGAATACGTCGATATATTCTTTTAATTGTAAAAGAACTTATTTCAAGTTCTAATAATATTTAATTTCAAAGGGAGTGGTGTAAAATATCATTCTTGCTTCACCTAAACTTTCCCATATATTTTTATCTTCTATAATTTCATATTGAATTCCATTTTCTTTTAGTCTTTGTACGTTATTATGAAATTCTCCATATTTATAGACATAAACTTTACTATTTTCATTCCTTAATTTCTCTATTGCTTGATCTATTTGTCTTGAATATTTTGTTGTACTAAAAGTATATATAGCTCCAGTATATAAATTGTTTATAAAAAGAAAAAAAACAAGTAGCTCAATTATAAAAGGTAAATGTTTTGATTTTATAATGTAAGGTATAATTATTATTACAGGTATAACATAAATGAGTGGAATATATCTTGCCCACCATGACTCTGGCAAAATAAGAGCTAAAAGGAAAATTGTGCAACAATAAAAAAAACATTTGTATTTAATTGTTTTGTTGTATTTTTTTTGCACTAAAAAGTATAAAATGCTAATTCCTGATAATAAAGATATTTCCATAAAGAATGGTCCAAACCCACCGATTCTTGGATCACTGTATTGTACTAGTGCTAAATCTATATTAGATAATGGAAGTCTTGGGATAATCCTATTTGTATTAGGGTCAACATTTAGCATGAAATAAGAAACTAATATTCTTTCAATCTTATTTAATTTATCATATCCTGGTGGTCTATTTGGTGTCATAATATCAATAGAATTCTCCCCGGCAAGCGGATAAGCAGGATTTTTAAAGTGAATTGTATTATATACATATGGGTTAAGACCAAAAATACATATTGCACAAATACCTGCTAGTAATAAAGGTAATGCTTTCTTTATTACTCCTTTTAAAGGATGTTTATTCATTAGGAGTAATAATAAATATTCTATACATAGAAATACTGAGAATATTATTCCAGTTGATTTAAAATTAATCAGTAAAGTAATTATCAATATAAATGAATATAAATATATCTTTTTATCTGTTCTAGCTAACATAATTAGTAAAATAAATCCACAGATAATTAGTGAAGAAATTTCCCCATCTAAATAGAAAGTTAGACTTTGGTAGACAGAAACAGGATTAAATGCTGTTATAAAACTTAATAATAAACTTTGGGTGAGATTTATTTTCAATTCCTTTGTTAGAAAAAAAAGAGATAAACAGAAAGACGAGAGTATAAATAGCAAGTTAAAGGCTTTTGCTGATTCTATTCTTTGTGTGATTACATAGATAGAAGAGGACAAAATTTCAGAAGCTTTTGGATAATGTTTTACCCATGTAACAAGACCAGGAAATGTGTCAGTTGGAGGATCATAATTCTTGATTGGATTCCATCCTTTGTCAGTTATTGTGAATATCGTTTCCTGATGATACTCCTGACCATCCCAAGATATATCGTAAAACTTAAAGGAAATTGTCATCATTACTAGATACAAAAATATTGTGAATAATAGATATGCAATATTTAGATGCTTCTTTCTTTTTTTCGAAGATGAAAAAAAAAGTATATAAGAAGCAATAGCAAAACTAATTGGTAAGGTTAAAGGGTTTATCTTGACGCCAATATAAAATAAAAAAATTGAGATAATATATGTTAAACCTGCCGTAAGAATGACATGAAGACCAAATGCTTTTGCGAAAGCAATAAGGCTTTGCTTAGTAAGAAGCTTATCAACCCAATGTTTATTCATTACTGTTTTTTTAAGAATTATTTTAGATTTCTTTATAAAATTTATTGTATTTAGTATAGTATATCATTGATATGTTTTAAATATTTTTATCTATGGTGTTCAATAAAACATTTCCAAGGTATTTTGTAATAGGTGTCTCAACAATAATTATTGATTTTGGTTTACTTCAGATATTGTCAGGCTTTGGAATAACGAAAGTTATTGCAAATATATTTTCTGTTTTAGTATCAGTGATATTTAATTTTTTTATGCAAAACTATTGGTCTTTTAAAGCAGGATCATCGAATGCCCTGCTAAAATCAATTAAATACTTGTCTCTGACAACATTTAATTATTTTGTTAACACATATGGTTTTTTCCTTGTATATGAACAGTGGGAAACAGAAAAGATGTTGTATAGGAGACTTCCATTTATACCAGATTTTATTCCAGACGGCTTTTTATCTAAAGCTATTATTACTATTCCAATAATGTGTTGGAATTTTTTTTTGTTTAAATATTGGGTATTTAAGAATAGGGAAACTCAGAAAGATGAATAAGAAGTATTATATAAAATATTGGCTATTTAATAACAAGCAAAACCTTGTAACGAAGAAATTTCAATCTGTTTTTGATATT
>JAGPKW010000049.1 GCA_018053685.1 Patescibacteria group bacterium | reverse complement strand
TTTAGCATGGAGAGGTGGCTGAGTGGTCGAAAGCGACACACTGCTAACGTGTTGGGGTGCAAAAGCCCTCGCAGGTTCGAATCCTGTCCTCTCCGCCAGACAGGGCTACCGAGATGCCTAGTTTAATCACTGTGGTGTTGCGTTATCCCTCAAAAATCGTCAATTTATGGCGATTTTTTGTTTTTTTATTTCTCTAAGGTTTCTCAATAAATTTTCTTGAAATTTCTCAATATACGAAAACCATGAAATGCAGATTAAAAAATAATTAAAATTTAATTAATTTTTAATTAAAAGCTGATTAAATTTTTATTAAATTAGTTCGAAACCTGTTTGCTATGTTGATAAGCACACTTCGCAAGGTTTTTGGTTATGCTAACATATCAATACCAACGAGGCCATTAGTCTCTTTTGGTAAATAATAAAAATAAAAATAGATATTTCTCTATATAATTGAGAGATGTCTAGAAAATAAATCTTAATTTTTAATAATAGAGATTAAGAAATATTTAATGAATTAACTAATAATATATGGTATAAAAAATCTTTATCATTTCTCTATTTTGATTTGATATGATTTGCTGTTGGTAGTAATATTAAAATTATTAACCTATAGAAAAATCGTATGTCAAACATATTTTTAAATAATAGTATTAATACTTATCTTGATCTGGGTGGCGCCTTGTCTGCTTTTGGATTAACATTTGCCGCATATCAGCTTAGAAAACCTAAATGGGAATTAGCACTACGAATTAGAAGTTTTTGGCAAAGAAATCTTTTTTGGATTTTTAGTGGTGTAGGATTATTATTAATTTTAATAGAAACATTATTAATACAATCTAATTTTATTAATAATTTACCAGGCATTTTATCCCAAAGCATCTTTTATGAAATATCTGCATATATATTTTTTATACTTTCTCCAATTTCATTAATTTACTTTTCAACTAAAACAAACAAACTATTTAATAAGAATACACAGCAAAGATTTTATGAGCTTTTAGTACTATATATATCAAAGGCAACAGAAGATCATGTAAATGCAGGATTTGATTTATTGATTAATAATTTTGAAAATATATGTTCATACATAAAAAATGAAAAAGATAATAGATATGCAAAGGCAATATTGGATGTAATATTAAGTGATGAGTCTGTAGTTAAAATTCTAACTACAAAGAGAATAGATTCATTGAGTTATATTTTCTCTATTTTAGAAAAATATAGTATTAGCAATAAAGACACTGGACTTGATATTTCAAAAATTATACAAGGATTATTTTTTAATAAAGATTCGTTTTTATATAAACAATTAAAGGAAGATGGCTTAGCCTTACCATTTAACATATACGAGATTATATTCAGTTCTGTGAAAATTATGAATAATTTTGATATATTTCGTTATCTAAAATCTGATTATAAAGCATTAAATGATATTGATACTCAAGGCGTTGAAGTTATAATAAAGTCTTTATCAAAATCTATTGAAACTTATTTATTGAGTGGGGAAATATATGCTGGCAAAATTAATCAAGGCTTGGACTGCTTAAATGATGTTTTCAGAGACACGTGCTATAAAATAAGCCAAGAAGAAACCAGAGGTGTTGATACAAACTATTATTTAAAAGATGAGTGGAGGCGATTAGATTTAATGACAAACTTTATCGGCCGTGATTATTATTTATGTTTAAACCGTGGTGAAAAAATAGATGATAACATCAAAGAAAAAGAAAAAAATGCTTCAAATGGTACTTTTGAGTCTAGTGATGCAATTAATGACGGTGTTGCGGAATTTATATATGAAGCTTTTCAAAGTTTATCTCATATTAATACTAGTACATATGGTTTAGTTTTAAATCTTTTATGGGGCATGACGTATAAACCACCTCTTACGGATCTTATGGAGGGGTATCGAGATTTATTTGAAAAAAAATTATGGGAACAAATAAAGCACAATGTTGTAGATAGATATTATCCAGACGTCTTAAAAATATACTTACAATTTATAGGTTGTTCATTGGTATTGGATACACAGGACAGTGGATGGATTGGCGAGCAAACTGAAAAAATGAGAAGACTTCTTTATGTTGATTTAAAACCAAAATTTGACAGTGGTATGGGTATGGTAAATGGCGAAAAGATGCAAGACAAACTCCTTCCAAAATCAATGGAGTATAAAAATAATAATTTTATATATAAACTTGATGATGGCAAAGGTAGAGAAAAAATAATTAATCAACCAGCAGAAGGGTCTCTCCCGGTGTTTGATACATTAGAGGAAGTTACTTCTGAACCAAACTAATTTTTTTATTCTTCATTACAAACTTATTCTTAAACATACTCATAAACTGTCTTTTTTCTTCTATAGAGCCATAGTTTAATATAAATTTAGCATAATCTATTAAATCTACCTTTCTGTCACTTTTAGCCCTTTCTATGTTGTTTATTTTTAATACTTGTTTTTGAAGATGCCCAAATCTTTCTATTTCTATTCTTAATTTTTCTTTAATATCTTCTTCTGGAATGTCTATATCTTTAAGAAGTTTTATTATTTCCTTTATAAATTGTTCCTCTCTTATATATCTATTCTTACAACGCATATCTTTAGTTCTATTACATCCATAGTAGATATAAGTATTTATCTTTCCATTCTTTAATTTCTTATGTTTTTCTACTGCTGATAAATTCGAACCACAATTACCACAAACCATAGAGCCTAAAAATGCAAATTCTTTTTCTCCATACTTGTAGTTTGCTTTTCCTAATTTTATTTTTCTTTGTACTATGTCGAATATCTCTTTTGATATTATTGGTTGATGTTGTCCTTTACACCAATTACCACTTCCTTTTGGATACTCAAACCAGCCATAATAGAATGGTCTTGATAGTAGAATATATATGTTAGCGAGTGATAAGTATTTACCATTTTTTGTAGTAAATCCTTGTTCTTTAAGCCATGCATATAGAGATCTTCCTGAACAATTTTCATAAGCTACTTTTTCAAACATTTTCTTAATGATTGGAGCTCTTTCAGGATCTGGATATACTACTCCTGATTTGTCTTTTCTTTCATCATTAAGATATCCAATAGGAGCAAGACCTATCCAATATCCTTTTTCTGTTTTAATTCTTAAGCCTCTTTTTACATTAATACTTTTATTATCATTTTCTAGTTTAGCCTGTCCTCCTAATATTGTAAGAAGGAATTTATCATTAGGAGTATTCTTAAAGTTTTGATTATATGTTCTTATTTCTCTTAAATAACCACTGTCTATTAAGTCTATAATAGCACCTAAATCACCAGCATTTCTTGATAATCTATCATTATTCCAAGTTAATATTCCATCAAATTTACCTTGTTTTAATTCTTTTATTATTTCATTAAATATTGGTCTTTGTCCTGATTCTTTTGCAGAGTGTGCTTCTTTCTTAATACAAACTACATTTATATTGTCTCTTTCTGCTATTTGCATCATTTCTTTTTCTTGAGCCTCTATTGAAAGGGCTTGTTTTTCGTCTTCTTCGCTAGATTTTCTAGCATAAAGACAGTATCTAATTTCTGATGAAAATCCTTTATTTTCCATATTTTTGTCAGTAATTATTATCTATATACATTAATGACACAATAAAAAACACATATCTAGCAGTTGATAGCTATTTATATTATAAATGAAATAATAAATTAAAAAATTTGAGAAATCAATCCCAAATTTTTATATAGAGAAAGGAAACATTGTAACAAGATCTCTACCATTTTCCTCTAATATAACCTTTATGTTTTTAGTATATTTATTCTCTTTTTTATCAAATCATACTATATAATTAGTATAAAATATATAATGCAATCTATTTTTACCAGACTTACATTTTTCAATTTTAATAAGTTTGTATTTTAAATAATTTTTTGTTATTTTATCAACTATACCTTCATAATTATCTATAAAAAAACTTTTTTTATTTTTACCATCTCCTTTAAAGTGATTCTCAATCACATGTTTTTTTCAATATTCAAAATTTATATTTTCTATATCCATATATTTTTGTTTAGTTTTTATTTATATTATAAAAACATTATAGCACACTTTTTTATTTTTGTCAATAGCTACTTTACTAAAATTAGTCAAATAATAAATTCTATAAAAAATACTACCCGCTCTTTTTATGTGTAACATTTGTAACATTTTGAGACCGAAATGTGTCATTTTTCTCTAAAATCATATTCTTAAAACCCCTTATAAAGCCTTGCTCCTGTGGGTACCCGACCAAGGCTTCCCGCCAGACAGGGCTACCGAGATGCCCAGTTTAACTACTGTGGCATTGTGTTATCCATAAAAAATCACCAGATATTGGTGGTTTTTTGTTATTTTATTTCTCTAATATTCCTCAATAAATTTTCTTGAAATTTCTCAATATTTGGAAATTTAAAAATGCAGATTAAGAAATAATTAAAATTTAATTAGTTTTTAATTAAAACCTGATTAAATTTTTATTAAATTAGTTCGAAACCTGTTTGCTATGTTGATAAGCACTAACATTGCTTATAGCATCAATACCAGCCATATTTTTATAAGCTTTTATGCTTAATGAGAACGCATAACATATCAATTAAATAGAGGCATGCCAGGGTGTATTTAGTTTTCCTAAGTTTATTTTTTCTTCTTTGTTTATTGCTATATAGCAATAAACATATAACATTAATATTAATGTAGTTATGAACTTGTTTATTCTTATTCCATCAATTTTATTAATTCTACTTGCACTTATTATTATTTTTAGAAAATCAATAAAACAATTTTTACTTTGGTTATATAATCTTTTAATTGATGTTTTTAAATCTATATTAAAAACAATAAGTAGTAATAAAATTATAAAAGCATTTTTTGATAATCATCCTAGATTCAGAAAGTTTTTAAATGACAGGTTTGTTAAAAATGGTAAATATGGATTAAAATTGACAATTTTTTTATTCACAATACTTATATGTATTATATGGTTTATTTCTATCGGCGAGGGGTATATTAATCAGGAACTAGTATTTCAATATGATCTTAGATTGAACAATTTATTTTTATTTTTTAGAGATCAACATTTAATAAATATATTTACTTTTATAACAAACATTGCAGATCCAAAAATGATATTAGCAGGGGCTGCATTATTTTCTATATTTTTATATATTTCTAAAAATAAAGAATATATATTTCCATTTTTTATTTCAATAGGTAGTGCTTCTATACTAGATTCTATATTAAAAATTATATTTAACAGACCAAGACCAAGCATAAGTTTTTATGCTGAATCCAATGCCTCATTTCCAAGTGGTCATGCAACAATAGTTGTAGCATTTTTTGGGTTTATTTGTTATTTTCTTATAAAAAATTCTAAGAAAAACAGAAATAAGATTTTATATATTATTGCTTTTGTTATAATTTCTGCTCTTGTAGGTTTTAGCAGACTTTATTTGGGCGCTCATTATCTGACTGATGTGTTAGGTGGATTTTTGCTTGGTTTAATTAGCTTATTGTCTTCAATATGTATTTCTGAATTATTCTTTATAAAAAATAATAAAAATAAAATTTTAAAAAATTTTTATATATTTGTATTAGCATTTATTCTATTATTGATATCTTTTACATTATTGTTTAAACAAAAAATAAATCCATTAAAAGTATCTTTTTTAAAAAATATTAATATGCAGTATGTAAATTCTGATATAAATAAACAATTTGATAGTAATAAAATATCTAAATATTCTGAACAATTATCTGGTCAAGTAGAAGAACCAATTTCTTTTATAATTATTGCAAATAGTGATACTGATTTAATAAATTTATTTAATAAAGCTGGTTGGGAATTAGCTCAAAAACCAACATTACAATCAGTAATTAATGTTATTATGGCAGCAATAAAAAATAAACAAGATTCATCAGCTCCCATGACGCCATCTTTTTGGGACACACAGGTTCATAATTTTGGTTTTGAAAAAGCAACAATAGAAAATACTTCTAGGAAAAGGCATCATGCTAGATTCTGGGAAACTAATATATTAATAGATGGTAAAAAAGTCTATTTAGGTACAGCAAGTTTAGACATTGGTATAAAATGGGGTATAACACACACAATAGCACCAGACATAGATACTGAAAGAGATTTTTTATTTAATGATTTAAATCAAACAGGATT
>JAGPKW010000048.1:1372-6386 GCA_018053685.1 Patescibacteria group bacterium | reverse complement strand
CAAAAATAGACAAAATGGTAGATGGATGTGATATTTTTTTTGCACCAAATATAAATTTTTTTGCTTTTTCAAAAAATAAGAATATAAAAAAAATAATAACAATACATGATATTTCTTTTTATAATTTCCCTGAATTTTATTCAAAAAAAAGTATATTATGGCATAAAATAATCAATGTAAATAAAATATTAAAACACTTTGATTATATTATTACTGTATCAAATAACACCAAAAATGATATAGTAAGGGCATTTAATATCGATGAAAGCAAAATAAAGACAATTTATTTAGGAACAGATGAGCCAAAATATAATATAGAAGAAAATAAAATAAGAAGTGAAATAAAGCAAATCAGTAAGAAACAATATTTATTAAATATAAATACTACTGAACCAAGAAAAAATATAGAAAGTATCATTAAGTCCTTTATTGAATTAAAAGATAATGGTAAATTAAAAGAAACATTATTAATAATTGCCGGAGGGGCAGGAAAGAGCTATTCTAAAATATTAGAGATAATAGAAGCGTGTAACTATAAAGATGATATAAAAATATTAAATTATATATCAGAAGAAGAAAAACAATATCTATATCAAAATGCTAAAGTTATAATATTTCCATCATTTTATGAAGGATTTGGACTTCCAATAATAGAGGCTCAAAAATATGGTAAACCCGTAATAACATCTTCTAACTCATCTATGAGCGAAATATGTAATTGTAACTCAATACTTATTAATCCATATAATATAAATGAGATGAAATTTGCTATTATCAATTTATTAAATGATGAAATATATGAAAAATACGCTAATTTAAGCTTAAAAAATTCTAAAAACTTCACTTGGGAAAATTGCGCTATAAATACTCTACAGTTATTTAACAGCCTAGCTATATAGTATTTATACACATATTTACTTTTTCACAATTATATATAAAATACTAAAATGCATGTTTTAGTAATAATCAACAACAAATATGGCAAAAAAGCTAAATGAAAAACAAAAACTAAATATAACTCTAATATTAATAGGAATACTAACAGTTATAACAGTATTAATTACAATACCTAAAGGACCAAATATAAAAATAGGGAATACTGTAAAAGATATAAAACTACATTTAGGCCTAGATTTAAAGGGTGGTACACATCTTGTATATCAAGCTGATACAAGTAATATTCAAGAATCAGATAAGCTAACCGCCGTTGAAGGAGTTAAAGATGTAATTGAAAGAAGAATAAATGCTTTTGGAGTTAGTGAACCATTAGTTCAAACAAGTAAAGTTGATAATAATTATAGAGTTATTGTAGAATTACCAGGAGTTACTGATACTCAAAAAGCTATACAAATGATAGGAGAAACACCATTATTGGAATTTAAAGAACCAAATACCAATACAGAGCAGATACTCACTGATCAACAAAAAAAAGAAATGGAGGAATATAATACTGACGCCCAAAAAAGAGCTAACAATATATTAGAAAAGATTAAAAATGGCGATAAATTTGAAGATTTAGTAAAACAATATTCAGAGGATGAATATACGAAAGAAAATAACGGAGAAATGGGAAAAGTATATGAAGATAATATATATTTTAAAGATTTAGTGGACGAAGCATTACAGACAAAGGATGCAGGGGTGCCTTGGAAAGTAATAGAAAATATAGAAGGATATAACATTATTAAAAGAATATCAGCTGGAGAAGATAAAAAAATAGAGGCTTATCATATTTTAATATGTTATAAAGGAGCTACAAGTTGTGATAGTACTTTATCAGAAGCAGAAGCTAAAAGTAAAATAGAAGCTTTAAAAAATCAGTTAGATATAGATACTAATACTGATAAAAAAGATTTATTTATAAAACTTGCAAAAGAAAATTCAACCGAGCCAAATGCTAATACCACTGGTGGATATTTAGGATGGTTTGCAAATGGTGATATGATAAAAGAATTTAATGATGCTGCTTTTAGTTTAAAAGATGGCGAAATATCTGACATTGTAAAAACAGAATATGGGTATCATTTAATTTATAAATCAGGAGAAAAACAAGTTAAGTATGCTGATATTGAGAGAATATTAATAAAGAAAAAAACAGAGGCAGATTATATAAATACTAATCAGTGGGTTAATACAAAACTATCTGGGGCACAACTTAAATCAGCTAGTGTTATGTTTGACAACTTAACTGGAGCTCCACAAGTAAATATAGAATTTAATGACGAAGGTAAAAAGCTATTTGCTGATATAACAACAAGAAATGTTGGTAAGCAAGTTGCTATATTTTTAGATGGTCAATTAATATCACAGCCTGTTGTAAATGAGCCAATAACAGAAGGGAAAGCTGTTATAACAGGCAAATTTACTTTAGAAGAAGCAAAACAATTAGCAATGAGATTAAATTCTGGTGCGTTACCAGTATCTATAACATTAATTAACCAACAAACTATTGGCCCTACACTAGGTCAAGATTCTTTAAATAAAAGTTTTATTGCTGCCATAATTGGTTTTGCGCTTGTTGCTGTATATATGTTGATATTCTATAGATTTTCAGGATTTATAGCTGATATAACACTTGGAATCTATGTATTAATTAATATATCTCTATATAAAATAATACCGATAACTCTTACTCTATCAGGGATAGCAGGCTTTATATTGTCTATTGGTATGGCCGTAGATGCTAATATTCTTATATTTGAAAGAACAAAAGAAGAATTGAAATCAGGGCAAAGTTTAAAAAATGCAATTCAAATTGGATTTAAACGTGCATGGTCATCAATTAGAGATGGCAATTTAACAACACTTATAATTTGTTTTATATTATATCAGTTTGGGACAAGCTCCATTAAAGGATTTGGTTTAACTTTAGCAATAGGTGTTTTAACATCTATGTTTAGTGCTATAACAATTACAAGAACCTTTATGTTAGAATTAGCAGATACAAAGTTAGAGAAACATCAAAAATTATGGATAAAGTAACTTTATAACTTAATTAATAAGAAAATGAATTTACAAATAATTAAAAAAAGAAAATTTTGGTATATTATATCTTCAACATTGATTTTAATATCAATAATATCATTAATATTGTTTGGGTTAAAACCTTCAATAGATTTTACTGGCGGTACATTAATGGAATTAAAATTATCAGACAAAGTATATCAAACAGTAGATATATCAACAGGAAATACTTTTGCTAATTTCTTAAATGCTAATATTGCAAATAACAGCACTGGCACTATTACGGTACAAAAAACACAAGATAATTACTTTATATTAAGATTTAAAGAAATATCTCAAGAAGATAGAACAAAACTTATAGAAGCATTGAAAGAAAAAGTAGATCCAGACATAGTAGAAACAAAATTCGAGTCTATTGGGCCCACATTAGGAAAAGAACTGCAAAAAAATACTACAACAGCAATTATAATCTCTGTAATAGCAATTATAATATATATAGCATTCGCCTTTAAACAAGTTTCTTATCCTATAAAATCATGGAAATATGGCACAATAGGAATTATAGCATTAATACATGATATATTAATTACAATTGGAGTTTTTTCATTACTTGGTAAATTCTTAAATGTAGAAGTTGATTCATTATTTATAACAGCATTGCTTACGATATTGGGTTATTCTATAAATGATACTATTGTTATATATGATAGGATAAGAGAAAACTTAAGAAGAACGAATGGAAATTTTGAAGATATTGTAAATAATAGCTTGAATGAAACTATGGCAAGATCTATAAATACCACTATAACTACGCTTCTTTCTCTTATTGCAGTTTTCTTATTTGGAGGTGATAGTATAAAAATGTTTGCACTAGCATTAATAGTCGGAATAACACTTGGGGCCTATTCATCAATATTTGTTGCAAGCCCATTACTTGTTGATTTATATAATTTTGAAAATAGAAAAAAAATATCACAAAAAAAATAGTATTATTAAATACTATTTTTTTGATTCAGTTTTTCAGCCTTGTCTATAATTTTTTTTATATCATCTATATTCTCTATACTAACTATATCTGGTCTTAAAGTGCTAATATTATCTATTCCTTTTAAATACCATAATAAATATTTTCTAAATTCTAAATGTGCTTTATTTGGCTTAGAATTAAATAAAAATTCTGCATGCTTTAATATCGTTTGTTTAATTAAGTTAAAATCTGGCCTAGTATATGTACCAGTATCTAAATATTCTCTAATTTGAGAGAATATAAAAGGCTTTCCATATATCCCTCTTGCTATACCAACACCATCAGCTTTTGTGCTATCTAATACGAATTTAGCAATTTCTGGTGTTACTATACCACCATTAGCTAATATAATTGGTCTATTATGATTATCATATAATTCAACTATATTTTTAATCATATCTGTATTTATCGGCCCAGAAAATCTCTGTTCATAAGTTCTACCATGAAT
The DNA here is from genome assembly GCA_018053685.1 of Patescibacteria group bacterium. GTDB lineage: Bacteria > Patescibacteriota > Patescibacteriia > JAGPKW01 > JAGPKW01 > JAGPKW01. The sequence continues at coordinate 1,947 of JAGPKW010000048.1, read as the reverse complement.
CATAATAGCAGATATTGGTAAATCTTTAATTTTTTCTATTAAATCTATTGCAGTAATATTATTAATTCCAGCTCTAATTTTTATAGATACTGGTAAGGAAGTGCTATTTAATACTGCTTCTATAATAGTCTTACATTTATCAAGATCTTTCATTAAACTTACCCCCCCACTATGAGCAACAACTTTCTTTGCTGGACACCCAAAGTTAATATCTATGCCATCAAATCCATGTTCTTCAACAATCTTACTTGCTATTTTATATTTTTCTGGATCTTTACCAAAAAGTTGTAATATAACTGGATGCTCACTAGATTCTATTTTTAACATTGCAAGAGTTGTTTTGCTATTATAAAACAAACCGTCGCTTGAAACCATTTCAGTATATAATACATCAGCACCAAAATATTTGCATAATTGTCTCTGAGCAGAATCTGTAATGCCTGCAAGTGGAGCAAGTGCTAATATAGGTTTATTTTTTTGTTTTAAATCTTCCCAAAAATTCATAGTGATATTAATAAAAACTCCCATTTTTTGACAATTTTATGGGAGTCATTTTTATTATAATTTTAATATAA
>JAGPKW010000048.1:0-1272 GCA_018053685.1 Patescibacteria group bacterium | reverse complement strand
GGAGCAAGTGCTAATATAGGTTTATTTTTTTGTTTTAAATCTTCCCAAAAATTCATAGTGATATTAATAAAAACTCCCATTTTTTGACAATTTTATGGGAGTCATTTTTATTATAATTTTAATATAATTGTTTTAACATACATGCCATTACTATTATATATTTCTATATTTTTTGACATTATATTTAATATGTTCTTATTGTCTTTCTTAAATTTATTGATTGCATCTGTAATATAATTACAATCTGACGAGTAGATATGTTTTTCACCCTCTAATATATATAATAATAAGCCCTCCCATAAATTTTACCTCCTGTATTATTTTATATAATCATATTTTCAAAATAAAAGCAATTATACTTATATTTAAAACCATTTTTTCTTCCTAAAATAGAAAATAAATAAGACCATAGATAATACACAGAGAGAAAGAACAATATAAAAAGTAGAGCTAGATTCTGAATTTAATGGCATCTTAGCATTCATACCAAATAATTGTGATATAAATGTCGCAGGCATCATTATGACAGAAATTATTGCTAGAACCTTCATAATATCATTTAGCTGAAATGATACTAAAGAATTATTTGTTTGCTCTAGCGCACCTATAGATTCTTTCTGATTATCTAATATCTTAGATATATCATCTATTTTATCAATTAAAACACTATAATATATCTTCAGCCTGCTTACAGAAAAAAGATGTTCACCGTCAGAAATTAAATGTTCAATTATATTTTTATGTGACTCTATAGTCCTTTTAAAATTTACAATGTTCCATCTTAACTTTAAAATATTTTTTGTATTTTGTCTTTCTTCTCCTGCAAATATCACTTTTTCTAGATCAACAACATCTTCTTCCATATGATTTAGCATAGGGAAGTATGAATTTAATAGATAATCAAATATGCCACATAATAATATAATAGGATTACCTTGTAAAAATTTACTTTTCAAATATCCATCATTTTCTAATAGATTAAAAAAATCAGATATCTGAAACATCTTGTTATTATGAATAGTAATTAAAATATTGTCTTTTATAAAAAAATTAATCTCACCATTCTCTAAGAGTTGAGTTTTCCTATTATAAATAGGGAACAACATTTCAAAAAATGCATAATCTCCTCTGATAAAAATAGCTGGATGAACTGTTTCTTTTAGACATTCTTGTATGTCACTTTCTAAAAAATTAAAACCTTTTCTTAAAAAATTTATTTCTTCATCTCCTTTTTGACTTATATTTATCCATTCTATATCTTTAGAAGATAGC
>JAGPKW010000047.1 GCA_018053685.1 Patescibacteria group bacterium | reverse complement strand
TAAATCCAGAAATTACACCAAAGGATTGGTATAGAATATAAATATTATATATTTATTACAAATACTCTTTGATATAATCTCAACATATGGAACTAAATAAATCACAAGTGTATATAACAATCCCTCTTTACAATGATTCTGAAATGATATTAAAAGTAATTGAATCTCTTAATGATAAAGGATATAACAATATTGTAGTAGTAGATGATGGTAGTACTGATAATGGATATGAATTAGTAAAAAATAATACTAATGCAATAGTAGCAAAACATATAATAAATAGAGGACAAGGAGCTGCATTACAAACAGCAATGGAAATAGCAATAGATAGAGGTGCTAAATACATAGTACATTTTGATTCTGATGGACAACATGATCCTAAAGATATAGACCATATGTTAAATACCCTAATAGAAGGCAATTATGATATTGTATTAGGTTCTAGATTTCTTAAAAAGAATAATATTCCATTAAAAAAGAGAATACTACTTAAAGGAGGAATACTCTTTACATATCTCTTCTCTCATATATGGTTAACAGATGTACATAATGGTATAAGAGTAATGACAGCAGATACAGCTAAAAAACTAAATATACAACATGACAGATTTGAACATGCATCAGAGATATTAGATAAGATAAAGATATTAAATCTTAAATATACAGAAGTACCAGTAACTATACATTACACAGAGTATTCTATGTCTAAAGGACAAAGTATATCTAATAGTATAAATATTGCATATAAATTAATAAGTTCTAAAATAAGAGAATAATGGTAATACAAATAATAGCTACAATAATAATACTAAGCATCTTTTCACAATTGATAAAAAAGATACTAAAAGATAAAGCATCATTAACAAAAATAATATTCTGGGTATTATTCTGGGGAATATCATTAGTAATAATATGGCTACCTAAGGAAACAATAGATAATATAGGAGGTATATTTGGTGTAGGAAGAGGTATAGATGTATTAGTATATTTATCAATAATATTGCTCTTCTATTCTAACTTTAAACAAACAGAAAGCATAAATAAATTAGAAAAAGAGATTACTAAGATAGTTAGAAATATTAGCAAGAAGAATTGATTATACGAAAGTCTATTTGCATTAAAATAGTTTAATTAAAAAATAAAATTGAAAAATAAAAACAAAAAAAATATCTGTATTTTTTCTGGATATTATCTACCACACTTAGGAGGAGTAGAAAGGTTTACAGATAAATTCGCCTATGAACTAAATACAATGGGCTATGATGTCTCAATAGTATCCTTTATGCATGAACCTTTGCAAGAAATAGAAACAAAAAGCTACTGTACAATATATAGAGTCCCCTGTACAAAATTATTCTTATCAAGATACCCTGTTGTTAAGATATTCGGGAGAAAAATTAAACACATAGAAAAAACACTTAACTCTAAAAATTTTGATTTTATTATACTCCAAACACGTTTTTTTACGACATCTTTATGGGGAGCAAAGTTTGCTAAGAAAAATAATATCCCCTCTATCTTAATAGAACATGGAACAAACCATTTTAGTGTAAACAATAAGATACTAGATTTTTTTGGAGAAAAATATGAACACTTTTTAACGAGCATACTTAAAAAATATGTAAAATATTTCTATGGTGTTTCTACTCCCTGTACTAAGTGGCTTGAACACTTTGGGATTGAAGCAAGAGGTGTAATTTATAATTCTGTTTCTTCAATAAAGCCAGTAGTTAAAAAACCCCTAAAAGATAGAAATATCCGAATTTGCTATGCTGGTCGTTTGATGAAAGAAAAAGGTGTGTTAAATTTAATATCTGTCTTTAAAAAATTAAATAATAAATACCAAAATATTGAATTGTTCATAGCTGGGAAAGGTCCTTTATACGAAGATTTATATTCTAATTATAAAGATAGCGAAAGTATTCACATCTTAGGTATGTTAGATTACGAGAATGTTATGAAACTGTATACTGATACGGATATCTTTGTCCATCCATCCATGTACCCAGAAGGTTTACCAACATCTATTCTTGAAGCTGGAATTAACGGTTGTGCAGTAGTCGCAACAGACAGAGGAGGAACTGTAGAAGTAATAAATGATGAAAAATATGGAATCATTATTGAAGAGAATGAGAAATCTTTATATAATGCTTTAGAAAATCTAATTGAAAATCCTGATAAAATAGTAGTCCTTGGCAACAATCTGTATAAAAGGATTTTAAATAATTTTACATGGGAAGCTACAGTGAAAAAATTTATTAACCAAATGGAAGAAGTTGAGGAGGATTACTATGCAAAAAATTAACGTATGCATAATTGGCGGAGGAAATATATCTAATACTAGACATATTCCGGCGTTAAAGAAAAACAAAAATGTGAATATCGCTGGAGTAGTAAGTAATAAACAAAAAAATATTGACAGAACCCTTCAAAAATATCGTATTAAGAACCAGTTTTTGTTAGAAAACAATAATCCTTCCTCTCTAGAAAAGTGTAAATGGTTTAAAGATATTGACGCAGTAGTTATTGGAACCCCACCAAGAGAACATTACAAATTGGTTGATATGTGTCTTCGCATGAATAAACATGTGTTAGTTGAAAAGCCAATGACAATGAATGTAGAAGAAGCAGAAAAAGTAATAAAGCTTGCAAAAGACAACAAAAGGGTTTTTTATGTGATGCACAATTTCCAATATGCAGATGGTATGAAGAAGTTAAATGAAATAATTGAGGAGAAAAGATATGGAGAGATTGAAACAATAAATGAGATACAGTTTACAAATAGAGATCGAAGACTCCCAGAATGGTATAATGAATTACCCTTGGGTTTATTCTATGATGAGGCTCCCCATTTCATCTATTTATTAGAAAGACATGGAGGACCAGTGAATATCGAAGATGCCTCAATAATACCTAACAAGAAGGGAGAGAGTACTCCCAAATTCCTCTCAGTACATGCTCATGCTGGAAAAGTTCCAGTACAAATGATTTTAAACTTTAATGCACCTATTTGTGAATGGTACTATATCGTAAGTTTTAAAAAGAGAATACTAATTTATGATTTCTTTAAAGACATTTTAATAAATTTACCTTCAGATAATGAACACTATGCCTCCGATATAATAAAAAATTCTATGGGTTATACTTTTCAATATTGGAAAGGTTTTATCTCAAATGGTTTCAAAATGGTTTCAGGGAATTTGTTGTATGGACACGACCATGTTATGAATAATTATATCTCTACTATTTTAAAGGAAAAACCAATCGATAAGTATCTTGATGCTAAACAAGGTCTAAAGAATGTTCAATCCTTAAATGAGATAGTTAAAAAAAGTTTCGAAAAACAAGTTTGAGGCTATTTTACTTAAATAAACGCACACTTGATTATAATTCCTTTTCTTTATGCCAAGAGTTCAAGTGTCTTTTTAAAAGAGAAAACTAACGATTATTTTCATACCATCTAAAGACATCTTCCAAAATCTGATTTATATCTCTCTTCGGTTTCCAGCCAAGAATTTTTTCTGCTTTGTTATAACTACCTGTGAGTATTTCAGCTTCATTTGGATTCGAATCAACAATTTCATAGTCAACTTTTCTTTTACTTACTTCCGCAAAACCTTTTATAATCTCCAGTACTGTAATACCTGTCCCAGAACACAAGTTAAACACTTCACTAATATTCTTGTTCCTATCTAACCATTTTAAAGCCTTCACATGGCCTTCAGCTAAATCCATGACATGAACATAATCCCTAACAGCAGAACCATCCCTAGTGTTATATTTATCACCTCTTACTTCTAAATGATACTCCCCCACAGTTGCTTTATATACCCTTGGAATAAGATTCCCCATTGCATTAGGATCTTCACCAATTACACCACTAGGATGTGCACCAGCTGCATTAAAATATCTCAAAGCAACTGAATCAATACCTACATTAGCACAATCAGATAGTAGAAATTCCATACAAAGTTTATTTCTACCATAAGGAGAAAGAGGATTAAGTTCTCCATTTTCACTAACAGGAACTTCACTAGGATTACCATAAACAGCTGCGGACGACGAAAAAACAATTTTATGAACCTTAAAATCTTTCATAACTTGTAAAAGATTAAAAGTCCCTATAACATTATTCTCAAAATATTTTAAGGGATACTTTAGAGACTCTGTAACACTCTTATACGCTGCGAAATGTATTACTCCATCTATTTTGTAATTATTAAAGACTTCACTTATATCTTCAACCTTCTTTAAATCACCTTCTTTAAAATACACTTTCTCATTTGTTATATTTTCTATTCTCTTTAATACTTCTTTATTACTGTTTTCAAGATTATCAAAAACTATTACTCTATAATTATTATTTAATAGCTCCACAACAGTATGGCTTCCTATATAACCACAACCTCCCGTTACCAAGATATTTTTCATTTGGATATTAAGATAATCAATTTAATTCTGTAAATTTTTCTGTGGAAAGGAATTAGCTATTCTAAAATCTTCATGTACATAAGACAAGTTTATGTTATAAAATGGATCCCCACCACCCATATATTTAATATATTGTTACCATTTCTATTTTAATTTTATACCATTAATCTCATCACTCTCCAACCTCTTATCCTCAGGTAATAATAATCTATAAATAAGCAATAAAGGTTTATTCTTTTCTATCGTTTGTTTATTCATAATAAAAATCAATTATCTTTTTAATTATATATTGAAAGAATACTCGTAATATCAAACAATACCTACAAGGTTATCCAGTAAAGAAGATACTAAAAATTCTTTGTTTTCCCAAATATTTTTAATAATCGAAGGATCAATACTATAACTATAATAGTAATATCTATTATATATAGCATATAAAATCTCTACCAATAAAAATACAATAAACAAAACTATAATAACTACTCTAAATTTTTTATTTGATTCAAAAAGTTTAATCAACAAGGAAATAAATATTACAAAATATGGGAAAAGTATTAAGAAGTATCTCCCTTGCACACCAGCAATAACAGTTGCTCCAACTGTATTCCATGTTAAATATATGCTTCCAAAAAGAAAACCAATTGTAAGAAAAAGAGTAATTCCTAATATTATAGTTACTAATGGAACTCTTTTTTTTACTATATTAGCAACATCATCTTTAATAGCATAAGCAAGAAATGCCCAATAAAAAATATAAAACAAATAAATAATTTCAAAAAGTCCATAATCAAGCCACCCAAACACCCCAATAAAGCTTTTAATATAGAATACTAAATAAGTATTAATTGTATTTCTTACTAAATCAGAAAATAATTTAGGGTTCTTAAGTAAGCTTAATTGGGCATATGCATTTATATTTCCCTCCGTATTTACAAAGCTACTACCTGTATCAAGCTTTAGGTAAAATACTGCGGATAAAATACAAAATAGAAGGTATATTAATGTAATTAATAAATACTTCTTTTTCTCCTTTGCAATTTTACTCCAAGGTATAAGGAAATATAGAAGACACAAAAAATAATAACCCGGCTTAATAACTAAAAGCAAAATCATAGATATAACAAATATCAACAAATCTTTCTTTTTTATTTCAGCTTTTCTAAAAAAATCAGCGAGCAAAGAAAAAATTACAGGAGTTAATGCTAATTGCATTGCATCATATCCCACCGCTGAAACTTGATGAGTAACCATAGGAATCATTGCATATGAGATTATCACCCACCTAAGCTTAGAATCTTTTAATCTTTTATATGACCAGATTAAAAGGATAAAGAAAATTAAAAAATTAAATAACCTGGCTAAATAAAATTCTAACGTCATTGAGTTAAACAAATCACCAATCAATATTCCTATTGATGCAGGAATATAACCCACAAACGGTAGAGAACAAAATCCATATTCAACCATTTCATCCTTTTCATAAGTTCTACTTTCAGCTTTCTTAAGGTCCTCAATGAAAAACTTCTCCTCATAGTGAAATGCTATTCTTCCTTCACCAATTTCAGATAAATAACTGAAATACTTAGAAGGGACATTAAAATAAGACTTCTCATTTTCATAATTACATGTAAACTGTCCATCCGAAAGGGCTACAGATCTTAAGAAATGTGCTATTTCATCTGGTTTCTGAAATGGTGGTACAGCAAATGTAAAAATGATACCTAATAAGAATATAAAAGCAAAAAGAACTACTTCTATCCAATTCTTTTTTCCTTTTACTTCCTTTTTAATCTCTTTATTCTGTCTTAATCCTAAAATCTTCATGTGCATAAGATAGATTATCATTATAAAAAGGATCTTTACCACCAATATATTCAATATACTGTGGCCATTTCTTTCTTAACTTTATAGCATTAATCTCATCTCTCTCCAATCCCTTATCCTCAAACCTGCTTATAGATTCATAATGTATTAATTCAGAGTAAGGAGTATATACATTATATAAACCCCTCTCAAATGTAGCAATTACTCCCTCTTTTCTTATATGAACACACTCTTGCCTTGTTGCCCAGTTCTTTACTTGA